>CAMORF010000015.1 GCA_946623485.1 uncultured Clostridia bacterium | reverse complement strand
CCCGTCATTGCCGATCCCTGAGCGCTCCGGCCTGGTCTCCTGGCTTCTTGTCTTTCTTTGTACGAAATACAATCAGCTTGGAAAATACATAATTCAAGACCATGACAATCACACTCACCAGAATCTTCGCCCACATTCCCTTTACGCCAAAGAAAGGCTGGCTCAGGCCAAGCCGTACCAGCAACGGGACAGCGGCAATCTCAAAGATTCCGGTGAGGATCCGGGAGCTGACAAAAAGGAGTGCTTCGCGCAAAATGAATCCGGGCTTCCAGCTGTAGCTTTGGAATACCCAGAGTTTGTTCGTAATATACGCGAAAACCACGGCCGCGATCCATGCAAGGGCATTCGATACAGCCACGCTCCAGCCTATGGTCTGGACACACAATGCATAGACCACCCAGTTGACAAGGGTGGTCAGGACACCGGTGATGAAATAAACGATGAGTTCACGGTATTTTCGAAATAGTTTTTTTATCGTCTCCATAACGAGGGGTATCATAGCACATGAGAGGGGGAAAACTCAACACTCCGTCGGAGAGTTCGTATAATCGTTCTCAGCACCTAACCACCGATCGCGTTCATGGTCCGCGTTTCATGATCACCGATCGTCTCATAAAACCCATGCCGCCTCGGCTTTTCTGCGATTGCGCTGCGCACCGCATCCAGAATCTCCCCGTCATCCGCTCCCCTACGGAGCATGGCACGCAGATCAAGCCCCTTCGTATGATTCAGGCATAGCTTCAGCTGTCCGTCGGCAGTCAGGCGTACCCTGTTGCAGGAATCACAGAACTCATGGCTGATGGCACTGATAAATCCGACAGAGCCCTTGAAATGCGGATACGTTACATAACGTGCAGGCCCATGTCCATGTATTCGTGCATCCACGGCTGGCGCTCCAAAAGCCTCCTCCAGAATCTTCGCCACCTCTGCGTACGGAATCCGCTCAACTGCGTACGAAGTCCTCTCAGCTGCGTGCGGAACCCGCTCAGCTGCGTACGAAGTCCTCTCAGCTGTGTACGGAACCCGCTCAGCTGCGTACGGAATCCGCTCAGCCTGCATCCCGTATCCCACCGGCATCAATTCGATGAACCGGACACACAGCGGCGCCTCCCGCGCGAGGGCTGCAATGCCGGGCAGGTCGTCTTCATTGATGCCTCTGACCGGAACCGTATTCACCTTGACATTCAAGCCCTCTTCCAATGCCTGTTCCAGCACACGCAAAACCAGACTGACATCTCCGCCCCGGGTCACACGGGAATAGACGGCAGGATCCAAGGCATCCATACTGATATTCAGAGAAGAAATCCCTGCAAGCTTTGCCTGGTGAACCCTGTCATTCAGCAAAATGCCATTGCTGGTCATAGAGATACTTTCGACTCCGGGGATTGCATGAAGACGCGCAGCCAGCTCCAGGCATCCTCTGCGAACCATCGGTTCTCCGCCAGTCAGCCGGACATGCTTCACACCCACTTCGGTTAATATCCGAACAACGCGTATAATCTCTTCAAAGCGCAGGATCTGTGCATGCTCTATTCTGCAGACCCCTTCCTCCGGCATACAATAGATGCATCTCAGATTGCATCTGTCGGTAATAGAGATTCGCACATAATCGATGCTGCGTCCATTTTGATCAATCATAATGTTGTAAATCCAAGATATGAGAGCGCATCCTTACGGCGTTCTTCGAAAGTGGTATAGAAATCGTCCACATCCCAGTCGCAAAGATAAAATTGGCGCAAAAGGTAGGTACAAACCTGCTGGTAGAAAGAGCCCGCCGGATTCTCCCCCTCAAGAAGATGCCTGACCCGTTCAAGCAAGCCGTGCCAGCTGCGGCAAAAATCCTCATACGCGCCAAGGTTTGGAATCCCAAGCCATTTTTTCACTTTGATCTTGGTTCCTGTACAATGCGTACATTCATTTACCTGCAAAATATAATGAAAATCACCGTTTTCCCAACTGCGGCCAAGGGGATACATGCGGCAAATGCCCGGGCGAAACTCATGAATGCTGCACCGCCCGTCCTGCCCAAGGTACGGGCAGACCATCGGTTCTGCGGGATCTGTGAAACCGGCAGGCTCTGCAGAACAGGCGGATGCCGCAGAGCCTGCCTGATCCGCGAGGCCGGCGGCATCTGCAGAGCCTGTCCGTTCTGAGGAACCGGCGGAAGCTGCGGCGCCTGTCCGTTCTGAGGAACCGGCGGAAGCTGCGGAACCATCTGCGCCAACGGATTCAGGAGCAGGAACAAGCTTCAGGATCGGCAGAATCAGCCCGTCAATCACCTTGAACTCAACCGTTTTCCCTGCCAATTCATGAAAACGCTGGGGCAGAAACCGGTTGAGCTCAAATGCATCCAAAGGATCAAGTACAATCACGGGGCCCATTTTGCAGCAATCTGTGCAGCCATGGCAATCATTCGTGCCGATCCTTACGAGGTCATTTGCTGTATACAGCTTTCCGTCTGATAATTCTTCTACGGTTTCTTCCCGAAACATGTTCTCAATCCTCTTCTTATTCTTCTCTATCTTCTTCGTTGCGAATGAAAGCCTGCTCCACGGCGTGAAGTCCGTTACACGACATGTGAAATTCCATCCATCCCGCGGCGCTGCCGGCACATCTCTATCGGAGTATCTATCGGCGTATCTGTCGGTGCATCATGCCTGAATCTTATACTGTATAGTAGCTGCTGCGCAGCGCGTCTTTCATGCGCCTGACATAATTCCCGACTTCAACGGGTGCATTATCCCCATGCTGTGTAATCAGGCGGATGATGGCGGAACCAACGATTGCGCCATCGGACTGTGCTGCCATCGCGGCCGCCTGCTCCGGCGTGGAGATGCCGAATCCCACAGCGCAGGGAACATCCGTGACTGATCGAATTTTACGGGTAATCGCGCCGATATCGGTCGTAATCGTTTTACGTACGCCGGTCACCCCCAGGGAAGATACGATGTAGATAAATCCGCGCGCATCCGCTGCGATTGCCTGAATCCGTTCTTCACTGGTCGGGGCAATCAGCGAGATAAGATCGATCCCGGCTTTTTCGCAGGCTTCCTGGAATTCCCCCTTTTCCTCATATGGAACATCCGGAAGGATCAATCCATCGATCCCGGCCTCAGCGCATCTTCGGCAAAAGCCAAAGCATCCAAGATCTTTTCCATCTGCCCCGTCCGCCGGAGCATCCCCGCCCTCATGGTATGAATATACCACATTTGCATACGTCATAAAAACCATTGGAACTGTGATATGATCATTTTCCCGCAGCTGCCGTACAAAGTCAAATATCTGATCCGTTGTGATTCCACGCTCCAGCGCAGCGACATTGGCAGTCTGTATGACCGGCCCTTCCGCAGTGGGATCGGAAAATGGAATTCCGATCTCAATCAGATCCGCTCCGTTCTCCTGCATCGCCTTGATCACACTTCTGGTCGTCTCAATGTCCGGATATCCGGCTGTAATAAATGGGATAAATGCCTTTCCATTCGCGAAGGCTTCCTGAATTTTGCTCATAAGGATCACGCTTCCCTCTTTCATTTCCTCTGAATGCTGTATCTGAATCTTGTATCGATGCGCCTCATTATGCTGTGCCTGAATCTTCTATCGATTCGCCTCATTATGCTGTGCCTGAATCTTCTATCGATTCGCCTCGTAATACCCGACCTTAGTCTTTTATCGATGCGCCTCGATATCTCGCTACTGCTGCGCAGTCCTTATCGCCGCGGCCGGAAATTGTTACGATCAGAATCTGATCCTTCTTCATTGCAGGCGCGATCTTCAATGCATGCGCAATTGCGTGGGATGATTCAATGGCAGGGATGATTCCCTCCGTCCTGCTGGTATATTCAAACGCCTGGACGGCCTCCTCATCTGTTACCGGAACATACTCTGCCCTGTGAATCTCGTTCAGGTAAGCGTGCTCAGGGCCGATGCCGGGATAATCCAGCCCTGCGGAAATGGAGTAGACCGGCGCGATCTGTCCATATTCATCCTGGCAGAACAGGCTCTTCATCCCATGAAAGACACCGAGCCTTCCTGTGCTTACCGTCGCTGCAGTCTCAAAGGTATCGATCCCCCGCCCCGCTGCTTCACAGCCGATCAGCTGTACATTTTCATCGTCTATGAAATGGTAGAAGGAACCGATGGCATTGGATCCTCCTCCAACACAAGCCAGCACAGCGTCAGGCAGCCGTCCTTCCGCCTCCATGATCTGTGCCCGGGCTTCCCGGGAGATCACTGCCTGGAAATCTCTGACGATGGTTGGAAATGGATGCGGCCCCATGACAGATCCAAGGCAGTAGTGCGTGTCCGCAATCCGGTTTGTCCATTCGCGAAATGCTTCTGAGACAGCATCTTTCAGAGTTGCTGTCCCACTGGTAACCGGCACAACATCCGCGCCCAGCAGCTTCATTTTGTAGACGTTCAAGGCCTGGCGTTCCGTGTCTGTTTTTCCCATGAAGACGACACATTCCATCCCAAAATACGCGGCGGCGGTCGCGGTCGCCACGCCGTGCTGGCCGGCGCCTGTTTCCGCGATGAGGCGCGTCTTGCCCATTTTTTTCGCAAGCAATGCCTGCCCCAGGACATTATTGATCTTGTGAGCGCCTGTAAAATTCAGATCCTCCCGCTTGAAATAGATTTTTGCACCGCCCAGATCCTGCGTCATTTTTTCAGCATAGTAAAGAGGGCTGGGGCGGTTTGCATATTCACGGAAAAGCGTTGACAGCTCCGACTGAAACTCCGGATCATGCTTAAAATGTGTGTATGCCTGATCCAGTTCTATGACTGCATTCATAAGCGTTTCGGGGATATATTGCCCGCCGAACCTGCCAAATCTTCCTTTTGCGTCTGCTGTTGTAGCCATACTGCCCTCCTTGACATCCCTATGATTTTCGATCCTGTAAACCTGATCTTGTAATCCTATGATCTTCGATCCTGAATTCTTGATCTTATCATCCTGTGATTTTCGATCCTGAATTCTTGATCTTATCATCCTGTGGTTTTCGATCCTGAATTCTTGATCTTATCACCCTGTGGTTTTCGATCTTGTAATTCCGTGATTCTGTGATTCCGGTCCTGTAATCCTGCGATTTTCAGGATACGATGCATCCGCCCCTGAATCTCCTGAGACATCTTTTGGCCCCTTTTCCGCCCGGCAGGATCATAGTGCCCCGTCTCAATGACTTTTGCATTAATAACATCATCTTGAATTCATCTGCTGCGTTGTTCTACGCTTCGCTCCGGTCGGCGCTAACCGCGTGCCACTGGCACGCAGCGCCCTCAGTCGCCGTAAGCTGGACTGTCTGAGCACTTGAACACTGGGGTGCTGACTCAGCCTCGTACCTGCCGCATAAATTCACTTACCTTCACTGCATCCTTCCAGCCATCACTTTCCACACCCGTACTGACATCCACTCCCGCCGGACACGTTCTCCGAATCGCCTCCCGCACATTTTCCGGGGAAAGGCCACCCGCAAGAAAAAACGGCCTGGAAATCATCTGAAGCAAAGACCAGTCAAACATCTCCCCCGTTCCGCCCATGCCATGATCCAGAAGAATCCAATCCGCAGAAGATGCCTCAGCTGCACGGACATCCTCCTCCGTGTCAATCCGGAATGCTTTGATCACCTTTTTTCCGGTCTTTTTCTGAAGCATCAGAATCTCATCCTCACACTCCGATCCATGCAGCTGGATCACATCCATAAGGCCCCTTTGCGCGAGGCTGCAGATCCACTCCGGATCCTGATTCAGAAACACTGCCACCTTGCAGATCTCCGGGGTGAGTCCGGATGACAGCTCTGCCATCTGCTCCGGGGTGACGGTACGCCTGCGGCCTGCAGCCAGAATAAAGCCTGCATAATCAGGCATTGCCTCGTTCACAATCCTGATATCCTCCGGCCGCCTCAGCCCGCATATTTTCACCCGTACCTCTTTCCTCCTAATATCAGACATCTCTTAGCTCCCCAGGTCTTCTTCAAATTGTCCCTTTCGGTTTCACGTGCTTTCTTTCAGGCAGCCCCTTTGAATTTTACATACTTTCCTTCAGGCCGCCCCTTTGGATTTCACGTGCTTTCTTTCAGGTTGTTCCTTTCGATTTCACATACTTTCTTTCAATTTGTTCCCCTGAGCAAATGCAGCATCTGTGTTTTATCCCGTGCACGCATCAGCGTCTCCCCGACCAGAACGGCATCGGCACCTGCTTCACGCATGGCACGCACATCGTCCGCATTCCGTATTCCACTCTCTGCGACAAACAAAATGTTGTCCGGTACCAGCTTCCGGAGATTTTGTGAATTACGAACATCAACCGTAAAGTCTTTCAGGTTACGGTTATTCACACCAATCATTCTGGCGCCGGAGGCAACTGCGGATCGTATTTCTTCCGCATCATGCGCTTCCACCAAAGCAGAGAGGCCAAGGCGATCCGCTATACGAATGTATGCCTCCAACTGTTTTGTATCAAGTAAAGAGCAAATCAACAGCACTGCGCCTGCCCCAAGAAGTTTTGCCTCATAAATCATATATTCGTCTATGGTAAAATCCTTTCGGATGCATGGAGTCCTGACGCTTTCGGTAATTTTCTTCAGATATGTGCCGCTTCCAAGAAACCACTTTGGTTCGGTCAAAACGGAAATGCATTCGGCACCTGCTGCTTCATATTCTTTTGCAATTTCAACATAAGGGAATTCCGCAGCAATCAATCCTTTGGAGGGAGAGGCTTTTTTCACCTCGCAGATAAAGCCAATGCCCGGCCCTGCAAGTGCCTTTTCAAACGCAAACCATTCCGGGCGATCTGTCACCGCTGTCATTGCTGCCTGATCCGGGGAGCCAGCCGTACCAGGTTGACAGTTTTTTTGCATATCGGCACATGCCAGCGCCTGTTCTTTGACCACTTCAAGGGGCACATTTTCCTTTGCTCTCTCCACCCGGATTCCGGCATATGCCGCCAGCTCATCCAGTATCGTCATATCTTCCCCGCCCTCCTCATGCTTCTTGATCGTACTTTCTTTTCATTTTCTTCAACAGTTCCTTAGTCAAATCGACTAACGAGCCGTAGATACACGGATCATATCATCCACCTTCCTGAGTGCCTCGCCGCTGTCGATCAATTGCGCAGCGAGCCGGACACCATCCTGCATATTCTGCGCTTTTCCGGAAATGAACAGGCCTGCCCCTGCATTCATCAGGACAATGTCACGCCTCGGGCCGGTGACAGCGCCGGAGAGGATGCCACGGACCGTCTGGGCATTTTCCGCCGGAGTGCCTCCCACAATCGCTTCCTTCGTTGCCGTGGTAAGTCCAAAGTCTTCCGGCTGGATGGTCAGGTCGCGGTAATAGCCATCCCGGAATTCGCAGATAACAGTAGGAGCGCTGATGGAAATCTCATCCAGATGGTCCGTGCCATAGACAACCATACCACGCTTCACGCCAAGGCTGATCATAACCTTCGCCAGCGGGGCCACCAGCCTTTCGCTGTAGACCCCCAGCAGCATGTAATCCGGACGGGCCGGGTTGGTCAAAGGTCCCAGGATATTGAATACGGTGCGGATGCCAAGTTCCCTGCGGATTGCGCCCACATACTTCATGGACGTGTGATATTTCTGCGCAAACATAAAACAGAAGCCAACCTCATCCAACAGCCTCCGGCACATGTCGGGATCCTGCTGGATATTGATCCCCAAGGCTTCCAGGCAGTCTGCCGTCCCGCAATCCGAAGACGCAGCACGGTTGCCGTGTTTTGCAACCTTCACTCCTCCTGCTGCGAGGACAAATGCGCTTGTTGTCGATATGTTGAAGGTGTGTGCATTGTCACCGCCTGTCCCGACGATCTCCATCACCTCCATGCCCGGATGATCCATCGGCGTAGCCTTTTCCCGCATGGCGCTGGCGCAGCCGGAAATCTCATCGATGGTTTCCGCGCCTGTTGATTTGGTCGAAAGCGCCGCCAGAAAAGCCGCATTCTGTGTCGGCGTAGTCTCACCGCTCATGATCTGATTCATGACACTGTATGCTTCCTCGTAAGTCAGATCCTGCTTATCCACTATTTTAATAATTGCTTCCTTAATCATTTTCACCCTCCTCCGTTTCTCGTTTACCTCTTATGGCACCAGGACTCCGTCACCAGCTTCGCCGGTGCGACCTCATGCCGAATACCGCAGCATATGGATAAAGTTCTCCAGAATCTTCCCGCCGTGTGGAGTGAGGATGGATTCCGGATGAAACTGAATTCCATATATCGGCATATGTCGATGTTCAACCGCCATGATCTCACCGTCCTCCGTCCTTGCTGTTATCTTCAGGCACTCCGGCATGGTTGCTTCATCTGCTGCAAGCGAATGATAACGCCCAACCTGCTCCATTTCCTCCAATCCCTCAAACAGCGGGCTTGATTGATCCATCCGGCACATGGATGTTTTTCCATGCATCAGCTGTTTTGCGTATCCGATGCTTGCTCCGAAGGCCGCGCAGATGCTCTGATGTCCAAGGCAGACCCCCAGCAACGGAACATTCCCCGCTTCCGTCTCCATTCTTTTCACAAGCTCGATGCATATCCCTGCATCCTCCGGGCGGCCCGGCCCCGGAGAAATGAGAATGCCGGACGCTTTCATTTCCAAAATCTCTTCTACACTGTACGCATCGTTCCGGATCACGCGGATGTCCGGCGCAATCGCACCGACCATCTGGAAGAGGTTATAAGAAAAACTGTCATAATTATCGATCAGTAATATCATTTCCAGATCCTCCTTTCAGATCATGGTTGCTTTCTACAGTTCCTCCTGCGCCTTTTCCAGTGAGACGAGGACGGCCCGCGCCTTGTTGAGGCACTCCTGATACTCTTTTCGGGGATCAGAGTCCGCCACAATGCCGGCGCCGCTGCGAATATATACTTTCCCATTCTTTTTGTAGGCGATCCGGATCGCGATACACAGATCGAGATTTCCGGTAAGGCTCAGATAGCCAAGCGCACCTCCATAGATTCCACGTTTGTTGTTTTCCAGGTCATCGATGATCTGCATCGCCCGGATCTTCGGGGCGCCGCTCAGCGTCCCCGCAGGAAGAATCGATGCCACGGCGTCAAGCGCGTCCTTGTCCTCGCTGATTCTCCCGCGCACGGTTGACCCGATGTGCATGACATGGGAAAACCGTTCCACCTGAAATGCTTTCTCTACCTCCACGCTGCCATATTCGGCAATCTTCCCTATATCATTTCTGCCAAGGTCTACCAGCATGCTATGCTCTGCAAGCTCCTTCGGGTCTGCGAGCAGCTCTTGTTCCAGCGCCTGATCTTCCTCCGGCGTCCTGCCTCTTGGCCTTGTGCCTGCGAGCGGAAATGTATACAGTACGCCGTCTTCCAGCTTGACTAGGGTTTCCGGCGAAGCCCCCGCTACCTCCAGATCAGAGCTTGCAAAGTAAAACATGTAAGGCGATGGGTTCACAGTCCGCAGAATCCGGTAAGTATTCAGCAAGCTCCCCTCATACCTGGCTTCGAGCCGGTTCGAGAGCACAACCTGAAAGATATCTCCTTCAAAAATATGCCTCTTGGCATTCTCAACCATGCCGCAGAACTGCTCTTCAGAAAACAACGCCTGCACCGGTGAAGTCATTTTCCCGGGGCTGATCCGCATCATCCTCCCCTTCTTCACCAGATCCGCCATCTCCTGAAGCGCAAGGCATGCTCTTTGGTAAGATTTTTTAAGAAAATCATCTTCTTCGGCTTCTTTGCTGGCTTCTTTCATAGCTTCTTCAGCTCCCTCTTTGGTTCTTTCTTCGGGTAGTTCCATGTTGACAATGAGGATCATCTTCTGCCGATAATTATCGAAGACGATCACTTTATCAAACAGCATCAAATCGACATCATTGAATCCATCTCCGTCTTCCGCATCCAGCCGCAAGCCGGGTTCAGCATATTTCAGATAATCATAGGAGAAATATCCAACCAGTCCTCCCGTAAAGGGTGGCAGGTTCTCTACCTTCGGACTCCTGTGCGCAGCAATGATCCGGCGTATGAAGTTGCCCGGGTCATTGGTCTCAATGCACAGATTGGCTTCCGATGCACTGGTAGCTTTTGCCTCGCTGAGCAGACTTCCTTCCGATGCCGCAGTAACTCTTGTCTCGTTGAGCTGACTGCCTTCCGATGCCGCGATAACTTTTGTCTCACTGAGCTGACTGCCTTCCGATGCTGCGGTAACTTTTGTCTCGCTGAACTGACTGCCTTCCGATACAGCGGTATCTTTTGCATCGGATGTGCGGATTCGGAGAATTCCCGACTGGCATGTGATCTCCAGCTTCGGATCATATCCGAGAAAAGTGTAACGTCCCCAATTCTCATGTCCTGATACGGATTCAAGCAGATAGACATGATCCGATACATTCTGCAGCGCCAGCAGAACCTCCAGTGGCGTACGCATATCTGAAAGAATCTCCGTACTCACCGGATAAACACGGTAACGCCCAACATATGACCGTATCTGCTCCAATTCAGGCATTATATTCATTTCTGTTCCCCCCCTTTATCATTCGGATTGAGATAAGGATCTGTCGCAAAACAACTTGTATATCTTGTTTGTCTTTTCATCCGATAGCACAGCTCAAAAATCAATCACATAGTAAGTATTCATACACTCAAATAGAAAATAAAAGTAAAGCAAAAAGTCCCTGGCAGAGATCATCTGTCTCTGCCAGGGACGAATATCCGATATATCCGCGGTGCCACCCTGATTTATGGCTATGCCATACGCTTTATCAGTTTTCATCTACCCGGTTTTCCAAGGAAATAAGCAACGGAAAGCCACAAGCTGGCTGATCCGGAACAATCCCTTCTGCTGCCATGCAATACATGGAATACCAGGAAGGAATGCAGTGAGTTGTCCAATGCAGGCTTGTTCCGTTTGATTCCATAAAATGGAGCAGTCGTCTGATCCGCTTACCGGAATAGATTACAACTATGGAGTACCATCATACTCTGTGCAGCTAACGTGTGCCTTACGTCGCTGTATACTCAGACCCTCTGTCATTTTCTTTCTGTAATTCCTGACGATGATCCTTTGACAGCGCCCTCTGCGGTCCATATTACGTGTACTGTGTTATGTCCGGATCTCAGCATCCCGGACTCTCTGGAAAAGCATATACACTTTTTCTCCGCTTCAACGGTTTGATGCGTTATTCAGTTGAATTGCATAAATATTATCATCCTGCAGGCTTTCCGTCAAGAAGTTTTCTACGCCTTGTCGGGGCTTAAGATCAACACTTTCTTCACCTACAGGCGCTTCAGAGGCTGGTCTTAGATGCTCGCTTCTTAGATGCAGGCTCCTTAGATGCTGACTCCTGAAACGCTTGCTCCTGAAACGCTTGCTCCTGAAACGCTTGCTCCTGAAACGCTTGCTCCTTAGATGCTGGCACTTATGTTAATTCAGCAGGTTGTTCCACCGCATAGCTGTCCCAGCTGTCAGCTTCGGATGCGCCACTCAGATCCACATCTTCACTGTAATTGTCAACCGTGACTGTATACTGGCTGGTGCCTTCCACATAGACGGTTCCATCGGTTCCAATGACAGATACCGTGTTTCCATCCGCGTCTGTGATTGTTCCGGCACAATGAAGGTTCGTCAATGTTGAATCTCCGGTTACGACCCACTGCGAGGTTTCATCGATGGTCAGATTGCAATATCCCTCGCCTTCTCCACCGGAATAGGTGGTATCCTCCGTCACCGCTCCGGTCAGGATACTACTCTGGGTAGCATAAAAGTCAAGATTGGAAATCCGATCCCAGATCACATCCCCTTCCATTTCCTGTGCAATGCCGGTAAAGGTGCAATCTGCGCCATTCGCGCCGGAGGATCCCCAGCCACGGCCATTTGCATTTCCCGTACAACGAAGGAAGAAGTCCGAATTCTCCGCATAAGTGATATCGACACCATTCAATATGAAGGTTGACTGCGTATTCGTGGTGTAGAACATCCCGCCCTGCTTCGCGGTAAGGGTTCCGCCAACCATCTCAAATGTACCATTTCCGTCTTCTGCGTCTCCGGACATGGACTGATAGACAATCACATTCCAGAGAACATCATTTTGCTCATTGTCATCAGGCATGTTTCCGGACAGGTCACAGTCAAAGAGGCGGATGGAATTCAATCCTTCGATACAGGTCGCTTCAGAGTCATTTGCCGTCAGAACAGCATCATGGACTGCGATGTCAGCCGTTGAGTAGATTGCCGGACTTCCTGTTCCATCGGTCGTATACGTACCGCCGTCTACCACCATGGTGCCGCCGCCCCGGTCAGACCTGATTGCCGCAGAAGAGCCGCCTTGTGTTGCAACATCCAGGTTCCAGGCATAGAGGGTGCCTCCGCCTGCCGCGTGGATTCCGCCTGATGTACCTTTTTCTGTCGTGATCGAGGTGTTCGCAATATATACCGTTCCGTCTCCGTAGGCAAAGGCGCCTGCGCCTCCTCCTGAGTTTGTTGTAATGGTACTGTCCTTTACATACAGTGTTCCATCTGTCGCAAGCAACGCAGCTGCATTTCCATAAAAGCTTGAAGTATTACCGGAATCAGAATCTTCACTTGTTCTGGAAACCTGAGCATCCCGAACCGTTGCGGAAGCATCTGTTCCACTTACAAGAACCGCGTTCTCATCGGTGCCGGTCGATTCAATTGCGCCGGTGAATTCCTCTGCATCTGTGGTGACCTCATTCACTGCAGTATATTCAACACTCTCCTGCCCGCCGGGACCGCCTGCGCCGTCAGGCGCGCCACTTCCGCCAGGACCACCTGAGCCGTCTGGCGCACCACTTCCACCGGGACCTCCGGGGCCGTCTGGCGCATCGCTTCCGCCGGGACCTCCGGGGCCGTCAGGAGCGCCACTTCCGCCGGGGCCTCCTGCGCCATCAGGTGCATCGCTTCCACCGGGACCGCCTGCGCCGTCTGGCGAAGCATTTCCATCAAGGCTTTCTGTGCCATCCGGGGCACCATTTTCACCGGAAGCAACCACATCTTCAGAGGTTCCTCCTAAAGAATCCTCAGCTGTCTCTTCTGTGTCAGCCCGCTGTGCAGTCTCGGTAGAAGCCACGGTGTTTTCCGCCAAAGCCGGCATCACCAGATTCGCTGACAGTGACAATGATAATAATGAACAAACAATCCAATTTCTCTTCTTCATGATCAATACCCCCTTTTCATCTGTTGTCTTTCACTTGGGATGAACCTAAGATATCGCCATGATTTGTGTAAAATGTGTTTTGAACATTAGATGGGGATTAAATTATATGAAACAGGGGATGAAAAAATTCACTATGATATCTGAAAGAGGAGCCGCTTCGCCGGTGTGATTGTCTATGGCTTTACTTGACTTATGCTGAATTTAATTTATGCTATACTTGATTTATACTAACTATGTAACCGAATCCTGCCCTGTGTGACGGGAGAAAAATACAAGAAAGATAAACAGTTATTATGAACAGTTATTAATGAGCAGATCCTAAATTTGATTTATGTTGTATTTTAAAAAAGGAGGAAGGGTATTTATGAGGAAAAGAATGGTTAGCGTGTTTCTTACATCTGTCGCCGCATCCTGTCTTCTGTCAGGCAGTGTTCTCTGTGGTGCCGCACAGGCAGGTGGTGCGCAGTCTTCTGCCCCGCAGCAGGAAGCGGTGGAAAGCGAGGGGCCGGCGGCCCCGGATGCTGCACAGGATAAAGTGCATCAGGAGCCAGACATCCGAACCTGGAACGGAAAGGACGGACTCAGTGATCTTCCAACCGCATGGGATCTCACGGAACTATATGCGGATGCGGATGCATTTGAGAAGGATATGAAACGCGCTGAGGAGCTCATTACTGTTTACGAATCCTTTCGCGGGACGCTGGACAGCGCAGATGGAATCCTTGCTTATATGGAGAGCCCGGAGCTTATGGAACTTACAGCGATCTTGAACAACGCTACGATGTATACGAATTTCCTTAATTCTCTTAACGCGACGGACGCCTGGGCAGGCAAGGCGGGCGCCAGATTCCGTGACGTGTCGAGGAAAAAAGATCTGGCCAGCGGATTTGTGTCCTCAGAAATCATGTCGATGCCCCTTGAGAAACGGCAGGAGATCCTGGCGGATAAGCGCCTGGAGCCTTATGCTTACTATTTGCAAGAGTATATCGATCCGGATAATGTTGTGCTCTCTGAGGAGGCGTCCCAGGTTAAAACCTATATGAAAGCACCAGCCTTTAGCTCAAGAAAGATCCATGACATCTTTGATTATACAGAGCTCCCGCATCCTACCTTTACTTATCCGGACGGAACGGAGGGAGTCCTGACAGATAAGACCTATACACAGATAATGGCAGGCAACGCCTACCCTGAGGAATTTAAGAAGGATATTTTTATGCTCCGGAACGCGATGCGCGCCCCATATGCTTCTACCTATACCGCTATGCTGGATTCGCATATGAAGGCATACTGGGCTGAGGCACAGATCAATGGATACGATTCCACGCTGGCGTATGCACTCAACAGCAATGACATAGACCCTGCAATCTATGACCGGATCATCCAATTCGCTCATGATACATTGGGAAAGATGCATGAATATTATGCAGCCAAATTTGATCATCTTGGACTTGAAGCAACCATTTACAATTTAGACATGCCCTCCTCCGACTACGAACCGAAGTCGATCTCCTACGAAGACGCGGTGAACATCGGACGGGATGCAATCAAGCTGTGGGGCGACGAATATCTCGAGGTCTTTGACAGAATCATTACAAGTCCCCACATCGATGTCTATCCCTCCGATACCAAGCAAACCGGTGCTTATGAATCTCTCCTTGGAAATGCGACAACGCCATTCGTTCTCTACAACTTCACCGAATTAGAAACCTATATCTCCACGATCGTCCATGAGATGGGACACGCGGTCTACAGTGAGTTCGCCGCTGAAAACCAGAATGTGTACAATAACTATCCCCGGATATTCACGCAGGAAGTCGCTTCCATTGCCAATGAGATTACATTTTACAAAAAAATGGTTAATGAAGCTCCGACAGAAAGTGAGAGGATCTTCTGGCTCGAGCGGGAGATCAATCTGTTTGCGGTTACAATCTACAGGCAGTGTTTGTATTCGGAGTTCGAGGACTATTGTTACAAGACAGTCGAAGCGGGCGGGGCGCTCAACGCAGATGAGCTCGCTGAGAAATGGCTGGAGCTGACCCGGACCTATTATGGCGACCGGTTCAGCCTTCCTAAGGAATATGGCATAGATTGGGCACGGATCCCGCACATGTACTACAACTACTATGTCTATAAATATGCGACCTCAACCACCTACGCTTCCTCTGTGTGTAAGCAAGTGCAGGAGAAGGGCCAGGAAGAGATCGATGCCTATATCGATTTCCTTAAGGCCGGAAACAGTGCGGATCCCGCGAGCCTCCTTAGTATTGCAGGAGTGGATCCTTTAGACGATGCGACCTATGAAGCTGCAGGGGAATATATAGGCGAACTAATCGATGAATATATTGCACTGATACAAAAGCAGTAATCGATCATACATCTGAATTCGAAGGTTCCAGAAGGGACAGTAATACTTTTTCCATGCTTGGTGAAACCCCGGAATGGTCAGACTGAGCTTTGGCATCTACAATACTGAAGAAGAAGTGGATCAGTTCCTGGAAGTATTAAAGCTTATTGTTGAAGAGGCAAAATCAGAGACTTCGGAAGAATAATAACAACCTCGAAAGCAGATTTTCACATAAAGCAGTCTTATGAAACGGATGAGCCTCTCATCGTATGAAACGGATGAGAGGCTTTTCTTTTTCGTAAACGCTCCATAATGAGTATCCGGTCAAACATTTGCCGAACCTGAGTTCAGCAATCCATTCGATAGGCTTTGTCGGTTCCTTGGCAGCTATATAGCATTCCACCCTTATTTACCACACGGGCGTCTCGTCAGCCTGCAACACATGCATGCTGATAAGGCTGCCCAACATGACTGCATAGAGCGCATAGAGCTGAGATAAATATTTATTGGAAACGTTGATCTTCCAGTCAGCAAGAGGTTTCCTTGTGACGGCGATGCCATTATTGTTCAGTCTTCATGCTGCTTTGCTTTCTTTTTCTACCGCCTCAAAGCATCCGGCAA
>CAMORF010000014.1 GCA_946623485.1 uncultured Clostridia bacterium | reverse complement strand
TGCCACGGCAATATCTGCCGGAGTCCCATGGCGGAATTTGTCTTGAAGGATATGGTGCAAAAGAAGGGACTTGAGCATCAGTTCCATATTGAGTCAAGGGCAACGTCTTCCGAAGAGATCTGGGGAGGGCGGGGCAACCCGGTTTATCCGCCGGCGCGGCGGATGCTTGCGAAGCATGGGATTTCATGTGACGGGAAGGAAGCGCAGCGTCTGACAAAGGCGGATTACGAGGATTATGATTACCTGATCGGAATGGATCGGGAGAATCTGCGCGGGATGCAGCGTATCCTGGGAGGAGATCCGGAAGGGAAGATTTCATTGCTGCTGGATCATACAAACCGTCCGGGCTCAGTGGCAGATCCGTGGTATACGGGTGACTTTGAAACGACTTACCGGGATGTGGAAGAAGGCTGCGAAGGATTGCTGGATGAGATTCTCTCATAGACAGATGCTGGACCGAAAGGTTCCTTCGCTGCTGAACGTTGAGTTGAACGCTGATTTAAACATTGATTTGAACATTGATTTGAACATTGATTTGAATGTTGATGAGAACGTTGCGTTGAATGTTGAGTGGAAAGACATAACAAGAAGAAAAAGATGCCTTCAGGTTTAACCTGAAGGCATCTTTTTCTTCGGTGGATTTGATCGGCGGGACTTGCTTTGCCTATTTCCGTTTGTCTCACTGGATCTGTGTGTTCCTGCCTGCACCGCCTGTTTTTGCCTGCTCCCATATATGAGATTCTTGCTGCTGTGCGGATTGTCCGGTCACCGGAAGAGCAGCAGGTTTGCGATCCCGAAATACACCAGCAGAGATACCGCGTCTACGATGGTGGTAATAAACGGGCTTGCCATCACGGCCGGGTCAAAGCCCATGCGTTTTGCGAAGACCGGAAGTGTGCAGCCGATGAGCTCTGCGACCATGACGGTCAGAACCATCGTGAAGCATACAACCAGGGCAACCATGACGGTGACATCCGGATTGTGCAGCAGCAGCCTGTCGATCAGCATGATCTTGGCAAAGCAGGTACACGCAAGCGCGACACCACACAGGACAGAAGAGCGGATCTCCTTCCAGATGACGCTGCTCAGATCCTTAAAGTCGATCTCGCCAAGGGACAGGGCGCGGATGACGGTAACGGAGGACTGGGAGCCGGAGTTTCCGCCGGTATCCATCAGCATCGGAATAAATGCGGTCAGGACGACCTGGGCGGCCAGCGCATTTTCAAATCCTGTAATGATCATCCCGGTGAAAGTGGCAGATACCATCAGGAGCATCAGCCAGGGGATTCTGTGCCGGAACAGATCAATGGGGGAAGAACGCATATACGTCTTATCAGACGGCGTCATACCTGCCATGATCTCGATATCCTCGGTAGCCTCTTCCTGCAGGATATCCATCGCGTCATCGAAGGTGACGATACCGACCATCCGGTTCCCGCTGTCTACAACAGGCATGGCCAGAAAATTATACTTGGAGAGCATCCGGGCGGTATCTTCCTGGTCGGTCAGGGTGGAGACTGTGATCACATGGGGATTCATGAGAGATTCTATTCTTGTATCACGGTCCGGGCACAGCAGCAGGTCCTTTACCGTGACAAGGCCAAGCAGGTTCCGTTCCTTGGTGACATAGCAGGTGTAGATCGTCTCCTTATCAACACCGGTATTTTTGATCCTGTCAAATGCTTCGCTTACCGTCATCTCCGGCCGGAGAGAAACGTATTCGGTCGTCATGATGGAGCCTGTGGAATTCTCCGGATAGCGCAGGATCTCATTGATCTCCTTGCGCATGTCAGGGCTTGCCTGGGCGAGAATCCGCTTCACGACATTGGCAGGCATTTCCTCTACGATATCTACGGCATCATCGACATACAGTTCATTGACGACTTCATGGAGCTCCACATCGGAGAAACCCCGGATCAGAAGCTCCTGGGTCTCCGGTTCCATCTCCACAAAGGTTTCAGCCGCCAGCTCCTTCGGGAGAAGCCGGAACAGAAGAGGAAGCTGTTCTTGTGTCACACCGTCAAAGACGGCGACGATATCAGCCGGGTTCATCGTTACAAGGATGTCCCTGATCGCGGAATATCGTTTTTCCTTCAGCAGAATCCCCAGTGTGCTTTCTACTGTGACATTGTGTACAGCCATATATGCTTCCTCCTTCCCCCGTTAACGTCCGCTCTTTGCCCCCATACCCTTCAGGAGCATCTTCTCCTGGTACATTGCCGCGTCCGCACGGGCGAAAACAGCATGGACTCTCGTGTCGGTTCCTTTTACGTATTCCGCAATTCCTGCGGCGATCACGGCATCATTGGTGGCAATGTTTTCGACGGACTGCTGGTGAAGGTCGCTGAGGATTTGCATTCTGTTTTCATAATCTCTCCCGCTCAGGAATACGACGAATTCATCGCCTCCATTGCGGTAAACAGGGCTGTGGCTGAAAAAGTCACAGATGATTTTGCTTGTTTTCCGGATCCATTCATCTCCGGTCTGGTGGCCGTAAGTATCATTGATATACTTCAGCCCGTTCAGGTCACATACAACGATGCCGAATGGCCCTGAAGTTCCTGAGTTGATCTGTTCATCTACCAGCCGCTCCCGCTCTGCGAAGGCGGTGCGGTTCTTCACCCCGGTCAGGGGATCTGTGCTGGCCAGCTTTTTGGCCTGCCCAAGTTGCAGCTCGCTTAGCTGAGCTCTCTGGCGCATGATGCGGAAGATGCCGATCAGGATCACAAGAGAAAGTGCGAGCAGGATGACAACCACGCTTACGGTTTTCGCGGTGGTCTGGCGCACGATGTCAAGCTGTCTGCTGACGACGCCCGTCTGAACCTGGCGCAGCCCGGCCTCCACGTAGTATTTTTCCACGTAGCTGAGGCTGTCGGAGGTTGCTCCGATTATGGATTGGTACAGCCAGACAAGTGCGACGAAAACAATCAGGGAAAACAGGGAGATCCATACGACGATGGATCTTCCCAGTTGTCCCGACCGGTCCTTTTGCAGAAGGAAACGGAAATATACGAACCCGAGCAAGGACCAGATGACAAACAGGAAATAGGATTCCCGCTCCATGGAGCCGGAGGTGAACAGGTTGGGGATGAGCAGGTACAGCAGGTTTGCCACCATGAGCACTACGCCGGCGATTCCGGCAGCGCGGGCGCCCCGGTCCATCCGTTCCGAAGCCCGCTTCACGACGGTTCCTGACACAAGCCCATAGATCAATGTCGCGCCAAAAGTCGTGACGTCTACAATCCATCCGATGGCGGTACGCCCAATGAACGGGAATACGACAGAGGTAGCCGCGATCAGCCAGATAGCGTTGCCCGGAACCATGTGCCGGTTCAGCTTCGCAAAACGCTCAGGGAGAATCCTGTCCCGGGCAAGGGCACAGAACAGCCTGCTCAGGGCAGTGATATTTCCGACCAGGCTGGTCAGGATCAGCGCGAGCAGTACGGCAATGAGGATTCCGACTCCGGTCTTTCCCATGTAATGGTCTGCCGCGTAGAAGGCCGGGAGTCCTTCCAGCCCTTCCAGACGGTCCAGGTTCATGATGTAATCAAACCAGGAGGTGAATTCCTTCGGGTAGGCGGTTGCTGACAGCAGTGTGACAAACACATACAGCATCGTCGTGGAGACCACGGAGATCACCAGGATCCGGAGGAAACGGGGCCGGGCAAAGGAGGTTTCCTCCGCCGCATGGGAGATATTCTCAAAACCAATAAAGGCCCATGGGGAAATGACCGCGATGCGGATGATCTGTGAGAACTTTCCCCGGGAGGGCGCATATTCAGGATTGAAAGCAATTCCGTGGTGCATGGCCGCTCCGATGAAGCAGATGACGATCCCGGCTGTAAACAGCAGAGCCATGACGATCATTGCTTTTGTGATGATCCCCTTTTGGGTCGCGCACAGCGCTGCGATGAGCATGATTGCCGCGATGGACAGAAGCGCCTCCCCGAAATATACATCATAGCCGAAGACTGAGTACATCCGTCCCTTCTGAAAGATGCCACCGAGAAAATAACGCGCGAACAAAGGCACGGAGGTTGCATTTGCCCAGAGGATCGCAAGATAGGTCAGAGATAAAAACCAGGCTGTCAGGAAACCGTAATCATGCCCGAATACGATCTTCGTAAAGGTATAAGCGCCGCCTGCGTCTGGATAAATATTCATCATGTATGCATAATTCACACTGATGATGAGCATCACGGCGCAGCCGACCAGCATACCAAACGTACTGCCCATGGGGCCGGCCTTTGCAAGGTAAGTTTTACTGGTTACGATAAGGGATCCCCAGCCGATGCTTGTCCCGATGGAAAATGCCCATGCGGAAAGCGGTGTGAGATTTCGGGTCATTTTATTTTCAGCCATCTTCGCGTCAGAATCCTCTCCCAAAAAAACAAACACTACAACATGGAAACCGAAAATATATCTATAGTGTAAATTTTTGACGGAAAAATGGCAAGCTATTTTTGAGTGACAGCGCCTTTTTTGGAGGGTATAATGAGGCATGCTGAAATGGCGGAGGAGGGCAGGAATGAAGTACGCGGATCCGGGGCTGAAAACCTTTTATATTCTGGAAATTCTTATGCAGATGACGGATGAAAACCATCCTATGAATGCTGCCGGCATGATCCGGGTGCTCGATGAGACTTACCAGATCCGGCTGAATCGTGCCACGGTATATTCCGAGATCCGAAAGATTACGGATGCAGGGGTGGATGTGGTGCGCAGGGAGGGGAAGCCGTCCGGGTATTACATCGCTTCCCGCCGGTTTGAGCTGGCGGAGCTGAAGCTCCTGGTAGATGCGGTTCAGTCATCGAAGTTCATTACGGTCCGGAAGTCGGAGCAACTGATCCGGAAGCTGGAAAGCTTGTGCAGCAGGGATGAGGCGAGGCAGCTGGGCAGCCAGGTTACGATATACAACCGGTCAAAGACGGCGAATGAGACGATCTACTATAATGTTGATATGATCCATACCGCAATCTTCCGGAATCATCAGATCACGTTCCGGTATGCGGAATGGACCATGGAAAAAGAGATGAGGTTTCGCCACGGGGGCGCATTTTATAATGTCAGCCCCCTGCACCTGATCTGGGATGATGAGAATTATTACCTGATCGCGTTTGATGAGCGTGCGCAGGGGGTGCGCCATTACCGGGTGGACAAGATGCGGAACATGACCATACAGGAGGATCCGCGCAGCGCCCCGGCGTTGGAGCAGAAGATCGATGTTGCCGCATTTTCCAGGAAAACCTTTGGTATGTATAATGGGGAAGATGTGAATGTTCACCTGCGGGGCGAGAAGGATCTTGCCGGTGTTGTGCTGGACCGGTTCGGCACAGACATCTGGATGCGGCCGCTGGATGAGCAGACATTTTCCGCGCAGGTGACGGTTACGGTCAGCAGGCAGTTTTTCGGATGGCTTACCGCCATCGGGAGCGGACTGAAGATCATCGGACCGCCGCATGTGAAGGAAGCATACAGATCCTATCTCAGGGAAATCCTGGATGCGATGGATGAAAGAACTGATAGGTTTGCCTCCGCATCAGGCGGAGGCGAACCGGACCACGCATAGCCTCGAAGAGGCGTACCCGCCAAAGGCGGGATTCTCGCTCTTGCAGTTTCGTGTAATCTGTGGCAGAATACGCTGGCAAGAATTATGGCAAGGATGAAGACGACAGGAGGTTGCAGATGGCGCTGAATCCACTCGCATTATTGAAACTGAAGGACAGGCTGACGATCTTTAAGACGGAGCATCCGAAGGTGCTCCCCTTTTTCCGGGCAGTGAATGAGAAGGGGCTGGAACCCGGAGCAGTGATTGAGATGAAGGTGATCATGGCTGGCGGCCAGGAATATACGACAAATATCAGAGTTACGCCGGATGACGTTGAAACAATTGATATGCTTAGTTCTTTGTCCAGACATCGTGAAAATGCTTGAAGGAGCCAAAGTATATTTGAAAGAGCAAGAGATTGCTTGAAAATTGACAGAAGAATGATGCGAAAGCAGCCGGGGGGTCCGGCTGCCGGGACAAATATGATTTTTCGGAGGTTTGTCATCCATGACTGAAGTCAGGGAAAATAAAATGGGCGTCATGCCCGTGAAGAAGCTGATTATATCCATGTCCCTGCCGATGATGGTTTCCATGCTGGTCCAGGCCTTGTACAATATCGTTGACAGTATCTTTGTATCGCAGATCAACGAGCAGGCTCTGACTGCGGTATCACTTGCATTTCCCCTTCAGAGCCTGATGATCGCGGTGGGATCCGGGACGGGCGTCGGAATTAATGCGCTGCTGTCAAAATCCCTGGGGGAGAAAAAGAATGACCGGGCCAACGAGGCAGCAAACACTGGCCTGCTCCTGATGGTGTTCTCTTCGGTGGTTTTCGTGCTGCTGGGGCTGCTTGCCTCGAAACCGTTTTTCCGCGCGCAGACGGACAATGAGACCATCATCCAGTATGGTTCTACCTATCTGAGCATCGTATGCAGCCTGTCCTTCGGCCTGCTTTTCCAGATGACCTTCGAACGGCTGCTGCAGTCTACCGGACAGACGATCTATTCCATGATTTCCCAGATTACCGGGGCGGTGATCAATCTTATCTTTGACCCGATCATGATCTTCGGATATTTCGGATTTCCGAAGCTGGGAGTCGCCGGTGCTGCCTATGCAACCGTATTGGGGCAGTGTGTTGCCGCTTTGACCGGACTGTTCCTGAATGTCAGGAAGAATAAGGAACTCCATCTGAGCGTAGCGGGGATGCTGCGCCCGTCGTTTTTTGCGATCGGGAGGATCTATGCAGTCGCGGTTCCGTCTATCCTGATGATATCCATCGGGTCGATCATGAGCTATCTGATGAACGTGATCCTGATTGGCTTTTCGGAGACTGCAGCCGCCGTGTTTGGTGTGTACTTCAAGCTCCAGAGCTTTTTCTTCATGCCGATCTTCGGGATGAATAACGGCCTGATCCCGGTGCTGGCCTATAACTACGGCGCAAAGAGAAAGGACCGGATCGACGAAGCCCTGAAATTTTCCCTCACTCTTGCATTCTGTATCCTGTGTGCCGGGACGCTGTGTTTTGAGCTGTTTCCGAAGCAGCTGCTCGGTCTGTTTAACGCATCAGAGAATATGACTCAGATGGGCGTCATTGCCATGCGCAAGATCGGGCTTCATTTTCCGCTGGCAGCGATCGGGATTATGCTGGGGTCAGTTTTTCAGGCATTCTCCAAGGCAGTTTATTCGCTGATCGTCTCACTGGCCAGGCAGCTGGTTGTGCTGATTCCCGCCGCATGGCTTCTTGCCCGGATTACAAACGACGTGAACCAGGTATGGTGGTGCTTCCTGATGGCGGAGACCGTGTCAACGACACTGTCAGTGATCTTCTACCGCAAGGTTTACAAGGACGTGGTCGTGCCTCTCGCATCGGAATAGATTCTCATCTCATATCATAATATGTGTAACAGAAAGAAATGAAATGACGAAAGAACCAGAGCCAAACGCCCTGGTTCTTTTTTGGTTTTGTGCACTCCTACAAAAGTTGGCGGACAGCTTCCGGATCTGATGCAGACGGCCCCCGGCTGTGTTATAAGTCTTGCAGGAATCATCACGGTTCTATCTGGAACATTCCATCTTGTTTTTTCCCGATCTCGCAGGGCAGGATTCGGTTACATAGTTATCACATCTCGTACCGGCTGCTCTTTGGCCGGTTCCGGAAGGAGGGAATCCATGAGAAGACAGCATGCTGTGATCACCGTCTTTTTCTGCCTGTTAAGCGTCATCTTCCTGGCATTTGGCTTTGCTGTTGTGGAGGCGGTGCGGATGTCCGGGGCAAGGGCGCAGTGCGCGAATATGACCTCCCTTGGCCTGTGGTCCGTGTTCTCGGAATATGACAACATCCTCCTGGAGGACTATGGCCTCTTTGCGGTAGACGCTGCATATGGCGGGGAGAAGGTTTCCGGGGAACAGCTGGCAGCAAAGCTTTCCTCCTACGTGAAGGAAAATGAGAAGGTGACATCCGAGGTCAGCGCAAAGCTGCCGGGCCTTCTGCTGGATCCCTGGAAAGTGTCGGCAAACCAGGTTCAGGTTGGGCAGTACGCGCTTTTGACTGACCGCGGCGGGGAGTATTATTATCAGCAGGCGGTGGAGTATATGGCGAAAACCGCCTGGGCCGATGCACTTGGCCAGCTGCAGGATGCCTATCGGGACGCGGAAGGAATCCGGCAGGCAGAGAGTGAGTTTGAAAACGGGAGGAAGACATCCGCGAACAACACCAGCAGCATGGGAGGGGAGATCGAAGCGGCGAAGCATGAACTGACAACATATACGGAGGTGGATGAGGAGGGAAATGTTACGCTCAAGACAGATCAGGCGGCGGTTGAGCGGGTCAACCGGGCGCAGGAAGAGGGCAAAAAACATGACCCGACCGCAAGTATGGACGAATTGAAGAATGGCGATCTTCTGAGCCTTGTATGCGGCAATATCAAGCTGTCCAGAAAGAAGATCGACGGGTCGGATCTTTTGTCAAAGCGCCGTGCTGACAGGGGGCTTCTGAGCCTGGACGCGCCCAGAGGAGGGATGCTGGACGACCTGCTGTTCCGGGAATACCTGATGGATCATTTCCGCAATTTTAAGGACGGGCCGGGGGATGAGGCATTGCTTTACCAGGCAGAGTATTTGATCGGAGGGAAATATGTGGATCAGGAAAACCTGAAGAAGACGGTGAGAAGCCTGATTTACCTCCGGGAAGGAGCAAATTACGCATTTTTGCTGGCAAATCCTGCCCGCCATCAGGAGGCGGAAGGACTGGCAGGTATGATCATCGGATGGACGGGGAGTGTATTCCTGGTGGAGACGCTCAAGCATGCGCTCCTGCTGCAGTGGGCATACGCGGAAAGCCTGTATGACGTCAGGATCATGCTGCATGACGGACGGATTCCCCTGCATAAGACAGACCTGGAATGGCGTGTGCCCCTGAGCGCGCTGATGAAGATGAAGACATACCTCAGGACGGCGGACGGGGTCGCCGAGGGCGGGACGACGGGGCTTCAGTATGAGGATTATCTCAGGCTGCTGCTGAATCTGATGGGAATCTCAAAGCTGAAGAGCAGGTCTCTGGATCTGATCGAACTGAATCTGCGGACGGTATGCGGATGCCCTTCCTTCCGTGCGGATCATTGCGTGATCGGAATGACAGTGAAGACGGACTGGAATATCCCGTCTATATTTGGAAAGGTCCCCGGCGCCCTGCTTGGGGCCGGAGACCTTTCCAGTGGAATTCATATTGACGGCGGCTTCGCCTACCGGTAAAAACGACAGTGCTACGGCGACTGAGACCAACGCAGCAGATGAATTCAAGATGATGTTATTAATGCAAAAGTCATTGAGACGGGACAGTCGTACGATCAGGAACGGATTTCCGTCTTGCCGGCCCACAGATCGTTTGCGTACGGCGTCCACTTTTCAGCATAATTGGTGCATTTATCGCACAGATGCTCCGCGGATTCCGGAGACTGCAGGTCTGTGGAATGTGCTCCGGTAGCGGCAACCATCTTCGGAAGGACCTCCGGGTTTTCCAGCATCGGGCAGGGCCGGTACATATTGTCATTAAACGGCTGCCCGTCATGATAGGCCATGAACAGCGGGCTGCGCAGCGTGTCAAGCAGCGATTTCTCCCTGATATTGGAATCGGAGTAATGGATGAATACGCACGGATCAACATCGCCGTTTGCATTGATATGCAGATATCTGCGCCCGCCTGCGATGCATCCGCCGACATATCTGCCGTCATTCTGGAAGTCCATCATGAACAGGGAATGATGATGCCGGTATTCATTGATGCGGTTATATACCTCAATCCTCTGATCCGGGGTCGGAAGCAAGGATACGTCAGCGTCATTGCCGACCGGCATATAATGGAAATACCAGATGAAATAAACGCCTGTCTTGATCAGTTCATCCAGGAACTCGGTTGAGGTAATGGAGTCGAAATTCTGGCTGGTATAGCACGCGGAGATTCCATAGAACAGCTTCCTCTTATGCAGGCGCTCAAGAGTTGCCATGACACGTTTGTATACGCCCTGTCCGCGGCGGCTGTCGGTGGCATCCTCAAATCCCTCCAGGGAGATCGCAGGTACGAAATTCTTCACGCGAAGCATATCATCGGCGAATTCATCGTCGATCAGGGTACCATTGGTAAAGCACAGGAAGATGCAGTCGCTGTGCTTCTCACACAGGCGGATGATGTCCTTCTTGCGGACCATCGGTTCACCGCCGGTATAGATATACATATAGATACCAAGCTCTTTTCCCTGACGGATAATGTCATCAATCTCATCATAGGAAAGATTGAGCTTGCTGCCATACTCCGCCGCCCAGCATCCGGTGCAGTGAAGGTTGCAGGCTGAAGTCGGATCCAGAAGGATTGCCCACGGGATATTGCAATTGTACTTTTCCCTGAGCTCTTCCTGGATTTTCCATCCTTTCAGGTTGACATTAAAGAAGAAGTTGTTGATTACGGTCTTAACGACATCGCGTTCAACATCGAACAGAACATGCCTGACATATGGATAATAGGGATGATCCGGATTCTGGATCGCGTCCTCAATGGTCTGAATCTGGCTCGGGAAGCGTCCGCCCGAGAATTTATCGACCGCTTCCATGACCTTCATCATATTTTTTTCCGGGTTTTTATAAACAAAATTCACAGCCTGGCTCAGCCCGAACTTACCCAGTGATTCAAATATTTTCATGTAAAATCTCCTGCTGCCAGAATGACTCTACTTTGCAGAATCACCCTGTCCGTTTTATGATACACCCTAAACTACCGCTACATCTTAATTCAGAATCCGGTTTTGCGCAACCAAAAGATCTGCATCCGTAAACAAACAGGACAAATTGTAGCTGATAAAGAGCCGCAAAGCGGCGGTTAATCAACATGGATCGGAGTGGACAGAAGAACGGAATGATATAAAACGGAATGATATTATGAAAGAGAACCCGCCGTAAATCCGGCAGGTCCTCTTTCTGGAAATCTCATATTCAATTACCATTTTATTACCGGCTTCCGAAGATTCCCGGATACCGATGATTCCCGGATACCGATGATCGGGAATACGCGATTGCCGAACATCGGAGAGGAACCTCATCAGTACAGGAAGGAAGCGTTTGCCCAGCCCCAGATTCCGTTAAAGTTGACATAACGATAGGTGCAAGGAGTTCCGTTCAGGCCGGTGCCGTTCTGCATTGCACCATAGGTGAATACCTGATAACCAGGATAAAGCCGTGCAATCTCATTGTACTGATCCCAAAGCGGCTGCGGTCTCAGCGCAAGGTAGCTGCCATTGCAGTTGCCGACTGTCATATAAAATCCGGAGCCCTCGCCGTATCCGCCGTTTGCAGATGCAAGCTCTTCGTTGTTCAGCACTTTCTTCTCTTCAGACATTGATCATTCCTCCCTTTCATCATTTATACATGTAGTTGGATCTTTTCAGACTGTTTTTGTCGTCCGTTGCTATATTATACGCATCAATTCCTTGTAAGGCCAGAAAAAAATAAAATATGGAAGAATGCGGCATATATAACGAAAAATGCAACATGTAGCGTTGTGGAATATAATGGGTTCGGTTTACGCATCAGGCGGAGATAAACTTATTCATGAGCCCGCAGCTTCCCGATCATCTGGCCCATGCGGACCGGTGTTTCATCAGAAAAAGGAGCTGGATCGGGAATGGTCACCCGGTCTTTTGGCACCAGAAGAATGACAGTGGATCCGCCATACTGGAAGTACCCTTTTTCCTCTCCCCGCTTCACCGGACCGGCTCCATGTTCGTTGCAGATCCTGCCGACCAGCATCGCGCCGACCTCCATCTGGACCAGCGTGCCAAAATGCTCTGTCTTGAGCAGGCAGTATTCCCTTGTGTTTTCCAGGAATACGGGAAGCGATTCCAGTGCGACAGGACGGACGGTATGGTATATTCCTGGAATCCGGATTTCTCTGCCCGCAATCGCGTTGTCCGGGTAGCAGTAGCGATGATAATGGTTTACGCACAGGCGGAATACCATACAATAGCCGCCTTCAAACTTTTGGGCAAGGGATCTGCTCCGCAGGAGAGAGGAAATTGTGAAATGAGACTGCTTTACAGGAAGAACCAGGTCCTGCGTGATCGGATAGATGCGCAGCAGGCCGTCGCATGGCGCGATAAGATGAGAAGGAGACGGATCAACAGGCCGAAGGCCCGGACGGATCTTTCTGCAGAAAAATTCGTTAAAGCTCCGGTATTCCGTCTTCTGGAATTCCTCCATCGGAATCCGGTTCGCCTTTACGAAATCCGGAATGAGAAGCCTGGATATGGGCAGATCCAGAAGATGTCCTGCCAGGCGGGATACAGCCGGGCTTGTGAGCGGCTTCAGCAACAAGCGCCCGGAGCGGGTGCCATACAGGTATTTCAGAAGGTTCATGTCAGGCTCCTTTCCAGGGGGATTCGGATCGCTCGATTGCCTTCTACCGGAACTTCTGGACATACATCCATAACATCGTGATGAAATCAATGGCTCCGATCAGAATCATGATGAGGATTGCACGCGTGCCGGGCTTTTTGACCGGGATCGGCATGACAAACAGGGCAGACACCACAAGCATTGCCACAAAGTAGAAGGGAGTGATGTCAAAGGGTGTTATGTATTGAAACGACAGAAGAATCGGAAAGATCAGGGAGGCGGAAGTCACCGGTAGGCCGGTATAGTACTGCCGCTTCCCTGCATGCTTTTCGTTGCGTGATTCCTCTTCCACATTGAAGTAGGCAAGGCGTACAAGCGCAGCCAGCACATAGATGGCCATGATGGCATAGAAGATGCTGACAAATGGCCATCCGGTCATACGGTTCAGATGCCGCCGGCTCACCTCCGGCATGGAAGGCAGGACACGGAGCATCGCGTTGCCGATGCAGGCAGGCAATACGCCAAATGCGACCAGATCCGCGAGGGAATCGATCTGAATTCCGTAGCGCAGTTCCTGCTCGGTCCGGTTTTTCTTGGTCCGTGCCACCTTTCCGTCGAAAGCGTCACATAACCCGCATATCATCAGAAAGAATACACCGATAAACGGATGTCCCTGCCCGTCCATACAGATCAGGATTCCAAGGACAGCAGAGACCAGCGAGGCATAAGTCAGAAGAACTGTATAATCATAATAACCAATCATGTTGAATTCCTTTTCCTTCCTGCAATATACCCAATGATCACAATGATAAGTCCTGTAGAAACGCTGCCGTAAAAAGTAACCCCGCGGCAAAGCATTTCCATGGTAATCGCAGCGTTCTCCGGCATCAGCTTCCCAAAGCCGTCCAGCAGCATATAGTCCGCGGCCCCCATCGCGCCGGGGATCGGAACACAGTTAGAGCCTACGCAGGACAGGCACTGCACGATCGTTGCTTTTCCGGCCATGCCGAGTCCTTTTCCTGTTGCGAGGAACATCAGGAAGGTAACCAGAAAGTACGACATCCGCTGGCAGAAATTCCAGAAAAATGATTCCAGCAGGATATTTCCCTTCCCAAACAGCATCTTTGAACAGAGCGTGTATTCTTCCATCAGGGTATCCAGCCGGCCTTGAAGCCTGTCAGCCGCACGTGTGAGGCGGATTTTCTGAAGCAGCTTCAGGAACGCATTACAGATCCGGTTCAGGATCCGGGGCTCCTTCAGCAGCATCAGGAAGAAGATGCCCAACGCGAGGAGAACGGCGCAGCCAAGGACAATCATCACCTTCGCCAACGTAGAGAACGCCAGGAAGACCGGGAAAAAAAACAACATTACGAACAAGCCGGACAGAAGCAGTGCCATCGTATACATGACCAGCGTGATCAAAAGCGTGGCTGTCGTGGCTGCGGCCGGGATTTTATCCCGTATCATAAACCAGGCACATACCGGCTGGCCGCCTGAAGCGGAAGGCGTGATGGCGGAAAAATAAACATCCGACGCGCCGTATACGGTTCCGCAGGCAGCAGACCTGTGGTATCCCAGCCGGTCCGTGACACGGATAATTGCCATTCCCTCAAAAAAGATAAACCCGAACATTGCCGCCAGGGCGAGCGCAAGCCATCCTTTCTGCGCGTGTGAGATCTCGTTCCACAGGACGGAAAGAGAAAAACTGCGGCTCTGGGAGGCGACTGCCCAGATGGTCAGTCCTGCAATTAAAAATGAAATAAGGGCCCACAGGATCTTTTTTTTCATGTGATATACTACCGGCTTTCTGAAACATCATTTCCCGAAACAGTGACTGAAGCTGCATTATCCTGAACATCAACGAAAGCTGCAATTGCCTGAACACCAACGAAAGCTGCGATTTCCGGAAACAATACTTGAAGCTGCATTTCCCGGAGCACGGATCAGGAAGGAGGCTCAGGTTTCTGCGGGAAAAAACCGTGATGAGATCAACAGGCCGATCTCAACTGCGGCAAAACCACCGGCAATATCAATCAGGACATGCTGCTTCAGCAGAACTGTTGAGGCAAATACACCCAGGGTAAACACGAGGTTTGCGCCGGAGAACCACCGGGGAAGTCTGGTTGCGGTCAGTTTCCTGCACCCCCTGTAGCACAGCCAGCTTTCGAGGCAGTGGATCGATGGGAAGAGGTTGTCCGCCGCGTCAAGGGAATATACCATTGCCAGCAGGCGTTCGAAAATGCCGTTTCCCGTGATTTCCGGCCGGTTCAGGGTAGTCGGGAAAACCAGGAAGATGACAAGACAGAATGACTTCGCAATGATTTCCCCCAGAAAAAACCGGTATGCATATGATTTCTTCTCCCGCCCGATCAGGATATACCCAGCGATCCATTGCCCATAGGCCAGAAGATAGAATACGACAAAGAAGGGCACAACCGGCAGCATGCGGTCCAACGGTGACTCAATATTATAATGATACCGTCCTGTTGTGAAGATCCGCGTCCCAAAGTACGTAATGGCATTCATTGCAAGCATGGCCGCAATGGGGAGGACGGAATACAGCGGGAAAATACGATTGATTTTTTTCAGGTCCAAGGATATAACCTCTCACTTTTCATTGATCTTTGTCTGTTATATCACATCCCTGCCCCCGATTGCCACTGAAAAGGTGATTCTGTCTGGAATTACCGGAGAAGACTATGGGAAAACCACGGAAGACTACGGAATACTGTGCAACACTGCGGAAGGACTGGCTCGAATCGGAATGCCTGTCATGGAATTGCGCCGGAGCGCACTGAATTGCCTGCGAATGGTGATTGTCATATTTGCGAAATAGTGATAAAGTGCAGACTGGATTGTGAGGACAAATTGAGGACATATTAAGAGATGATACGATTGATAGCAACAGACCTGGACGACACCATCCTGCCGGAGGGGACATTTGACCTGAATCCGGAATATTATGAAGTAATCCGGGAATTGAGAAGGAAAGGAATTCTGTTTGTCGCCTCCAGCGGCAGACATGCGTCCAGTATTCTGCGCCTGTTTGATTGCGTCAAGGATGATGTCGTGATTCTGGCAGGCAACGGATCTCTGGTATTGTATCAGGGAAAGGTGATTGACAGCAGGGAACTGGATCATGCCCTTTATCTGGAGGTGCTGGAGGAAATGCGCAAGGCCGGCCCCTCCCTGATTCTGACGGATCATCCGGAATGTGTCTGGACCGATACGGACCGGGAGGACATGATCCATTGGATCCGTGACGGGTACCGGGTACGGCTTGGGCAGTGTGAGGACATTGCGAAACTGCCATCTCCCATCCTGAAAGTGGCGATGCTGCTTGAGGAGGATGCCGTACAGGAAGCGTCAGTGATGCGCGCGCGGATTGCCGGGCGGGCGAATGTTATGGCAGCAGGCGCCAGATGGGTAGATGTAGTTGCCAATGATGCCGACAAGGGCACGGCACTTTCCAAAATCCAGGCAATTTTCGGGATCAGCCGTGAGGAAACCGCTGCATTTGGCGACAATGGCAATGACATCGGGATGCTGGAGCTTGCGGGAACCAGCTATGCGGTGGAGAATGCGCGTCCTCAGGTGAAGGCAGTTGCCGGAGAAGTAATCGGCCCGATGCAGGAAGATGCAGTCCTGAAGATCCTGAAACGCTGGGTGTAACCGGAACAGCTGAATGTAAAGAAGAAGGGAAATGCATGGGATGGCGCAGAAA
>CAMORF010000013.1 GCA_946623485.1 uncultured Clostridia bacterium | reverse complement strand
CGGCGCCGCCCGGAAAGGATCAGCCATGAATAAAAACCGTATTGGCCGGAGACTGATCACCGTACTCCTGCTCTTCTTCAGTATCATTATCCTCCTGCTGCTGGTAACCAGCTATTTTGCGCACACCCGTGAGGTCGATTCCTTATATCAGGATCAGGTGACAAAGCTTTCCCGGACGGCAGCTTCCCTGATGGACGGGGATTTTCTTGTGAAGCTCAGGGAAGCGGTTTCCTCGCCAAAGTTCCGGGAGCTGCGGGAAGAAGCGGTTGCCGAAGGGAGCCCGGAGCTTCTGGAGGATTACCTGAAAAAAGAAGGGCTGTACGCGGATTATACGAGGAATACCCGGACGCTTTCGATTCTTCTGGACAGCACCAATATGGAATCCCTGTATGTCCAGGACCTGAGCGAAGCCGGCGCGATGTATCTTCTGAACCCCGGCGAATCCATCCTGTCACTTGGGCTGCGGGAAGAAAGTGCGGAACGGTTTGGAGATCTTACGGAAAATGTCCGTGTGCCTGCTACCGTGACCAGCCTGAAGCACGGCTGGCTGTGTACCTGCGCGGAGCCTGTCGTGGCTTCCGACGGCACGGCTCCTGCGATTGTCGGCGCTGATTTCAGGATGAACGGCATCATGGACAGAAGGCATGATTTTGCATTTACCATGATCCTGCAAAGCGCTGTGATTCTTGTGGTCACCGCGATGATGGGGAGCATTTACATCAGGAAGGTGATCTCGGATCCCATCCGCGACCTGGCCATGAAAGCGGGCGCCTTTGGCACAGGCGATGAAGAATCAGCGCTGCAAAGCCAGGTCATCGAGGTTCCCCTGAGGCAGGACGATGAAATCCAGGATCTCTACCTCAGCTTCCGGAACATGCAGCTTGGGATCATCCGCTATACGGAGAATCTGACCGCTGTCACGGAGGAAAAGGAGCGGATCGGGACAGAGCTGAATATCGCCAACAAGATCCAGGCAAGCATGCTGCCAAGCACCTTCCCGCCATTTCCAGACCGCACGGAATTCGATGTCTATGCGCTGATGAAACCGGCAAAGTCGGTCGCGGGAGATTTTTACGATTTCTTCCTGATCGACCAGGACCATCTGGGAATTGTCATGGCGGACGTCTCCGGAAAAGGAATTCCCGCCTCCCTGTTCATGATGATGGCAAAAATCATCATCAGTCATTTTGCCCAGCTGGGGATTCCTCCCCATGAGGTCCTGCAGAAGTCAAATGACCGGATCTGCGTCAATAATAATGAAAATATGTTTGTCACAGTCTGGTTCGGGATCCTGACATTGTCTACCGGCCATGTCATCGCCTCCAATGCAGGGCACGAATTCCCTGTCCTGCAGGACAAAACCGGCAGATATGATCTGTATCATGACAAGCACGGCCTTGTCGTTGGGGGCATGAGCGGCGTGCGGTATCAGGATTACGAATTCGACCTGGATCCCGGACAGACCCTTTTCCTGTACACCGACGGCGTGCCGGAAGCGACGACTGCAGAAAATGAGCAGTTCGGCACGGAACGTATGATTGAGGCGCTGAACAAAAAACAGGATGCCGATCCGCGGGAGCTCGTACATTACATGCTGCGCACCGTCGATGACTTTGACGGGGATGTCCCGCAATTTGATGATATTACGATGCTCGCGCTGCGCTATAATGGCCCCGTTTCAGAGTGAAAGCGTCTGAACCGGAACAGCTGCCGGAAAGAATATCAGGAGAAAGCAGCTGAAAAAGGCAGCATGGAAAGCCGGATGGAAAAGGCAGCATGGAAAGCCGAATGGAAAAGCAGCATGGAAAGCCGGATGGAAAATGCATCTGGAAAATCCTCAAGCCTGTGCTGATTTTACTCGACATTTGCATCCTTCTTTTTGTATAATAGCTATTGATCCGGCGGTAATTCGATGCCTTTACCGCCAGCAAAGGAAGCTGGCGATAAGCCCGCCTGCGGCGGGAAGTCTTTTCGAGGCCAGGCGAGGTACGGTTCGTCTCCGTCTCATGCGGAAGCGAACCTATGATTTTCCTGCCGGCATGATATGAAATGATATCTTGATGAATGATATCTGTCTGAAGGAGGTTTAGTATGCTGAATATTCAAAAACAGATCAATGGAAGCGAAGCGACTGTCTGCCTTGAGGGTCGTCTCGATACGACAACCGCGCCGGAACTGGAAAGCGATCTGAAGAGTTTCATTGATTCCATTACCAAGCTTGTTTTCGATTTTGAAAAGCTTGAGTACATCTCATCTGCCGGACTCCGTGTCCTGCTCACGGCGCAGAAGATCATGTCCAAGCAGGGCAGTATGAAGCTGATCCATGTCAAAGACGATGTGAATGAGATCTTCGAGGTTACCGGCTTCTCTGACATCCTTACCATTGAGTGACGGCTTCTTTCCACTGCCTTGGTTCAAGGCGAGGATGAAGTGAGAGATGGAGGAGGTGAGGATCTGCTCAATGTATAAAACGAATCTGAAGATTCTTGCAGTCATTGACAATCTTTCTAAAGTACTGGAACAGGTAGATGAACAGCTCGACGCGGAGATGTGTCCCATGAAAACCCGGATGCAGATCGACATTGCAGTTGAGGAACTGTTTGTTAATATTGCAAATTATGCTTATTCGCCGGACACCGGTGATGCGGATATTACCATTGAAACCCTGGATACATGCCCGATTCCTGAGGATTGCCGTGACGGGATGACTCCGGAGGATATGAATGGCACATGGTTGCGTGTTACGATGTCTGATGCAGGAACTCCCTTCAATCCGCTGAGCAAAGAAGATCCGGATGTGACGCTCTCTGCAAAAGAACGCAGGATCGGCGGCCTTGGTATCTTTATGGTCAAAAAGAGTATGGATCACATGTACTATGAATATAAAGATGGCAAGAATCACGTCAGTATCTGTAAAAAACTGAGGTAGACACAGCGAAAGAATGGTCTTTCTGAGGATAGGCATCATGGCTGATATTGGTGTGCTTGGCGCCGGCACATGGGGAATGGCGCTTACAAGAATGCTTTCTCTGACCGGACACCGCGTGACCGTCTGGTCAGCGTTACCTGCGGAGATCGAAGCATATCAAAACACGCGCAGGCAGCCGAACCTTCCGGGGATGGTGATTCCTGATGAGGTTCAGTTTACCACAAGCATCGAGGATGTCTGTACCGGGAAGGAACTGCTTCTTTTTGTGGTTCCTTCTGTCTTTGTGCGCTCCACCGCGGCGGCTGCCACGCCCTTTATTCCGGATGGGCAGCTGATCGTAGATGCCGCCAAGGGGATCGAGAGCGGAACCTTGATGACCTTGACCCGGGTCATCGCGGATGAGCTGGAGAAGGCTGGAAAATCAGCGCGCCTTGTTGCGCTTTCCGGACCCACACATGCAGAAGAGGTTGCCCGGGATCTTCCCACGACAATTGTCGCGGCAAGCAAAAAGGAAGAAGCTGCCCTGGCCGTACAACGCATCTTTATGAATGATGTGATGCGTGTATACACGAACGATGACATCACAGGAGTGGAGCTTTGCGGCGCGATGAAGAATATCATTGCTCTTGCCAGCGGTGTCGCCCTCGGGCTTGGATACGGCGACAATACAAAAGCGGCACTGATTACACGGGGAATGCATGAGATTACCATCCTTGGCGTCGCGATGGGCTGTGATCCGGGTACATTTTCCGGGCTTGCCGGAATCGGCGACCTGATTGTGACCGCGACCTCAGAGCACTCGCGGAACAATCGCTGCGGGCATCTGATCGGCCAGGGAATGGCTCCTGCCGACGCGATCAAAAAGATCGGAATGGTAGTGGAAGGAATCAACGCCATCCCAGCCGCGCTTGAACTGCAGAAAAAATACAAGGTCGAGATGCCCCTGGTCAACGCGGTCGATGCGGTGGTCAACCACGGGGCAGACCCGAAGAAGACGGTACATTTCCTTATGACAAGAGCGCCTCGCTCTGAGATGGAGTACCGCAAATCCTAAGGAGCTGTTACAAAATAACTTGTACATCTTGCTTGTCTTTTCATCCGATAGCACAGCTCAAAAATCAATCACATAGTAAGTATCTTTGTAATGATTCAACACCCCCGCCTTTTTTGGCGGCGGGTGTTTTTGTATAGGAAACGAATTTATTCGTTTCCTTTCCAGATGCGATCTATCTGGCTATCATTCTCGATGAGAAAGCCTGCTTGACATTATCTGTTAATTTGCGATAATAAATTTGTATCTTATTCTTCAACGTTGTAAAGCGTTGCTGATTAAAGTGCAGGTTCCTATCTGCACCAGACGGAGGCGGACCGGACCTTGCCTGGCCTCGGGGAGGTGTGCCCGCGAAAGGTGGGCTTGCCGCCAGCAAGGGAACTGGCGCCAAAGGCATTGATCACAGGAGGAGGTTGTATGAATCGTTCAGTAAAAAACAGGCTGGCATGGATCCTGCCCGCGGGACTTCTCGCCGCCCTGTTCCTCGCTATGCCGGTGATGGCGGAGGACGTGGCGGAAAAGATTGCCTCCAGCTCCCACTTCTATAATACGTTCTGGGCGCTGATTCCGTCCTTCGTGGCAATCATCCTTGCTCTCATCACAAAGGAAGTTTATTCCTCGCTGCTCATCGGAATTATCGTAGCTGCCGGCTTTGCGGCAAACTGGAATTTCGAGGAAACACTAAACAACGTCTTCACCAATGGAATCGTCGCGTCTGTCTCAGATTCCTATAACGTTGGGATCCTGGTGTTCCTGATTATGTTAGGCGCGATTGTCTCCCTGATGAATAAGGCCGGAGGCTCTGCCGCATTTGGCCGATGGGCGGAGGCACATATCAAAACGCGCCGCGGCGCGCAGCTTTCCACCATCCTGCTTGGGATCCTGATCTTCATCGATGACTATTTCAACTGCCTGACTGTCGGCTCAGTCATGCGGCCTGTAACGGACCGGCACAAGATTTCAAGGGCGAAGCTTGCCTACCTGATCGATGCGACGGCCGCGCCGGTCTGCATCATTGCGCCCATCTCATCCTGGGCAGCGGCTGTCTCCGGCTTTGTCGATGATGGTTCAGGCCTTGCGCTTTTTATCCGCACAATCCCCTATAATCTCTATGCGCTTCTGACCATCGCCATGATGCTTACGCTTACACTTAAGAACTTGGATTATGGCCCAATGCTGAAGTTTGAGAAAAATGCGAAAGCGGGCGATATTTTTTCCGGCGCGAATCCCTACGAAAATGAAGCGAATAACGTTCCGGAGGGGAAGGGCCGGGTCATTGACCTTGTTCTCCCAATCATTGTGCTTGTTATCTGCTGCGTCATCGGTATGATCTACACCGGCGGTTTCTTCAGCGGAGCGAATTTCATTGAGGCGTTCTCGAATTCTGATGCTTCCATCGGATTGATGTTAGGTTCCGCGTTCGGGCTTCTCTTCGCCATCATCTATTATGTTGCCCGCAGGTCTTTCACCTTCAAGGAAGCAATGTCCTGTGTTCCGGAAGGCTTCAAAGCCATGGTTCCTGCGATCATGATCCTGGTTTTTGCCTGGTCCTTGAAGAATATGACGTCCTTCCTCGGCGCGGATGTCTATGTCGCCGGCTTGATCGAGGGCTCCGCAAAAGGATTGCAGATGTTCCTGCCCGCTGTCATCTTCCTGATCGGCTGCGTACTGAGCTTTGCAACCGGAACCAGCTGGGGCACCTTCGGAATCCTGATTCCGATCGTCCTGAATGCTTTCCCGTGGTCATCGGGCAATCCCATCTCCATCGTCTGTGTCGCTGCCTGCATGGCCGGTGCCGTCTGTGGAGATCACTGCAGCCCGATCTCGGATACCACCATCATGTCCTCTGCTGGCGCGCAATGCTCCCATGTCAATCATGTTTCGACACAGCTGCCTTATGCCCTGACCTGCGCCTTCGTTTCCGCGTTGGGTTATCTGCTGGCCGGAATCTTCGCAGTCAATCGCATTCCGGCTGTCATTGCCCTGCCGCTTTCGATTGTTCTTATGATCGGTGTTACAATTACGCTTGGCAGGAAAGCAGACAAAGCTGAAGCGCAGGGCTGATCTATGATTGATTTTTGATCTGTTCCATCGGATGCAGTGACAGGCAAGATGTACAAGTTATTCCATGACAGGCTTTAGAAATGTGATTAACCCTTACTTTCCATGAAGACTACCTCCTATGACGCGATCAGTCGATCAGTCAGGCGCTCAACGCCATGCCTTATCGCATCATAGGAGGTTCTTTTCAGGTTCTTTTCAGATTCTTTTCATCCTAAAAATCATTTGACCTTTCCATTCTTTCATGTTAAGATATAGCAAATCTACATTTATCTTATCTGCTTTGTAATTTTGCATCTCATTTTTGTGTGGCATTTTCTCAGATGCCGGAATATGTCACTGGCATACCCTTCCTGCCCTTTCCCTGCATAATCTTGTCCCCGCAATGAAAGGAGGTTTCATGGCTCTGTTTACTTTACTCCCTTTTACTTGCGCCTGCGCATGCTCGGATCTGAAGTCCGGCAAAATCCCGAATTCCCTGATCCTGTGCGGCCTGGCCGGAGCGCTTCTTTCACGTTTTTTCCCGGCTTTCCGGCATATTCCTGATCTGCCCGGCGCTATGGTGGATGGATGCGCGGGCTGCCTGCTGCCATGGCTGTGCTTTGGCCTGCTGGCTGCCCTGAAGATGATGGGGGGCGGTGATGTAAAGCTGCTGTCCGTAATCGGGCTTCAGCTTGGCATAAAGCCATGCCTTAGCATCATGTGGTATTCCCTTCTCTTTGGCGCGGCATATTCCGCTGTTCTCGTGGCCAGGAAGAAAAATCTCACGAATCGGCTGAACTATCTGTATCAATATATCCTGAAGGGAATCTCAGACAGGACATTCTCAGCATACCGATCGAGTGAAACCTCCCTGACTGATCCTGCGGCAGATCATACGAACATGGATTCCTCCGGTGAATTCTGTTTTGCTGTTCCGATTCTATGTGCCCTCCTGCTTGTTCTTGCCGGCTCTCACGGAACATCCTTCCTGTTCTGATCTCCTGCCTGTCTTTTCATCCGAATCCCACAGCTCAGAAATCAATCACACCGCACATTTTATAATAGGTTCTTCTCCGCATCAGGCGGAGAAAAAAATTTTGGAGGTTCTGAATGATGAAGAAAGAAAAGAAAATCTTTGCAATCTGTGATCTTGAGGAGGCCTATGTCGTTCATCTGGCGGATTACCTGAACCAGAAGCCTGACATGCCCTTCCGGGTAATGGCATTTACACAGCTGGACAGCCTGATTGATTACGCGAAGGGAAATGAAATAGAGATCCTGCTGATCTCTGTGGAAGCCATGACAGATGAAGTGCGCAGCCTTAATGTCCACCGGACCATTATCCTGTCTGACGGAGAGACGCCGAACCTGGAAGACGAGGACCTGTTCATCGATAAATATCAGGATTCCGATACGATTGCGCGGCTTGTCTGCGGGTTTTCGGGGCAGGCAAATGAACGCCTGAAGGATTCTCTTGGAAGCTGCAGGCTGATCAGTGTCTATTCCCCCATCGGCCGCTGCGGCAAGACATTTTTTTCTCTGACCCTTGCCCAGAGCATCGCACAGGCCGAAAAAACGCTTTATCTGAATCTGGAAAGCTGCAGCGGGCTGGAGGGCCTGCTGAAAGCAAGCTGGCGCGAAGACCTGGCGGACCTGATCCATGCATCCCGCACGGAGCCGGAAAACCTGCATGCGATGCTGGAAGGCATTGTAAAATGCTTTGGAAACCTTGACATCTGCCCGCCTCCATTTTTCCCGGAAGACCTGCGGGAAACAAGCGCTGCAGAATGGATGCATTTCTTTGCGGCACTTGTCCAGGAAGCCGGATACCAGACGATCGTGCTCGATGTCGGAGACCAGATCAAGGATATCCCGGAGCTTTTAAAATTCAGTTCGGCAGTCTGTTTTCCCATTCTTCCCGACCCGGTTTCCCGCGCGAAGGTCTCACAATTTGAAAAAAACCTGGATGCCCTGTCCATGAGTGAGATCAGAATGAAGCTGATCAGACTTTATCTTCCTTCTGTGACCGTACACAACCTTGGCGCTTCCCTTCTTGATGACCTGATGTATGGAAGCATGGGTCAGTTTGTCCGGCAGATGCTGGAGGAAAGCACAGCCCTTTCGCGCGGAACAATCAATGAATCGGAAAAAAACAAGCAATACCATAAATGATTTATGAGCAGATCCTTAGAAACATGATGCTTCGCTGCATGCGGCCACAGTCCTGCTTCCTGAATCATCAAAAAATAAGACTGCGGACCTGTGCCGCAGTCTTACCCGGGAAGCATTTCTTCCCTTATCATGTTCAGGCTTTTGTTCACTTGTCACCTCGTTGCATACTGGTGGCTGCCGTTGTTTATCGGACAGCGTAATTCTTTAATCTCACCCGCATTCGTATAAATCTCCATGTTTTCCCCGGATAGCGGATCACATGGCTCAGGCGGATTCCGTACAGAAGGGTGAAGTAGATCTCATGGCTGATGCACCACTGACAGATGCTCTCACTGTCCATCAATCCCTTCTTCACATTTTCATCCAGATACTTGAAACACATCGCATCCCGCTCTGAATACTCTGCGGCTACGACCGGAAATTCCAGGCCTTTGATGTAGAAATGGAGTCCCCTCAGGCCCTCCTCTCGAAACCCTAGGATTCTTCCTGCAGGTTTCATGTTCCTCCTTTCCCATTATAGTATGTGCTTTCCTTTCCCTCTCATCCTCCTTTCTTCTGCTGAATTCCGTGTTTTATGCTATAATGATGATCGCCCTGCATACTGCCTGACAGCAGAAGCGGGAAGCAGCGGGGACAATCCATGTTCAGTCATGTAGATTATAGCACATCTATTTCAGAATATTCATAAAAATACTGTAAACAATATATTTTTTTCCAACACAGAAGGAATTAGCCATGGGAAAAAGAATCGTTTTAACCGGAGGAGGAACCGCCGGCCATGTTACACCGAATATCGCTTTGCTTCCCTCCCTGAAGGAAGCAGGATATGAGATTTTCTATATCGGATCCTATGACGGAATTGAAGCTTCCCTGATCCGCGACCAGGGGATTCCCTACTATGGAATCTCCGTCGGGAAGCTGCGCCGGTATTTTGACTGGAAGAATTTCACTGACCCGTTCCGTGTCATCCATGGATTTTCACAGGCTCGTTCACTGCTCAAAAAACTGCGCCCGGATGTCATCTTTTCCAAGGGTGGCTTTGTCAGCGTGCCCGTGGTCCGTGCTGCGGGAAGCCTTCATATCCGGACCATCATTCATGAATCCGACATGACGCCCGGGCTTGCGAACCGCCTTTCGATCCCTGTTGCCGATAAAGTTTGCTGCTCCTTCCCGGAGACACTGCAATACCTTCCAAAGGAAAAAGCGGTTCTGACCGGCTCCCCGATCCGGAAGGAGCTTCTGGAAGGAAACAGGCAGGATGCGCTCCGTTATCTGGGCTGGGAGGACAGTACAAAGCCAACGCTTTTGGTGATGGGGGGAAGCCAGGGTTCTGCCGTCATCAACAAAGCGCTCCGGCAGGATCTTGAGCTGCTGCGGAAAGAACTCCGTATCATCCATCTGTGCGGAAAAGGCAATCTTGACAATTCCCTGAATTCCCTGGAAGGATATGCCCAGCTGGAATATGTTTCCGATGAATTAAAGGACCTGTTTGCCCTGGCTGACCTTATCCTGTCCCGCGCAGGCGCGAATTCCATCTGCGAACTTCTGGCACTCAGAAAACCGAACCTCCTGGTTCCTCTGTCAGCCTCCGCAAGCCGCGGCGACCAGATCCTGAATGCGGAGTCTTACCAGAAACAGGGATACAGCATGGTGCTGAAGGAAGAGCTCCTGACACCGGAATCCCTGCTCCATTCCCTGAAAGAGCTTTCTGAAAATAAGGATCACTATATCGAGGCAATGTCAAAAAGCGGACAGAGCAACGCCATTGATAAGATCATGACGCTAATCCGCGGGTAGGATGATCAGGGATGTGAGAAACATCCCATCGGGATAAAAGAGACATTTCATAGAACGGAGATTACTATGAGCAACCTTACATTTTCCAGGCGCGCCATGACATTCCAGGCCGGCATCTTTGCCATCCTGGATGAAAAGAAACGAAAGCTCCAGAAGGAAGGCAGAACGATCTACAACCTTTCTGTCGGCACGCCTGACTTTCCCACACCGCCGCATATTACCCAGGCGGTGAGTGATGCCGCGAAGGATCCGGAAAATTACAAATATTCCCTGACAGACCGTCCTTTCCTCCTCGATGCCGTGAAGGGATTCTATCAGCGCCGCTTTTCTGTTTCCCTGGACGATGATGAGATTATGACCATCAGCGGATCCCAGGAGGGAATGGCGCATATCGCCCTGGCGCTGTGTGATCCAGGAGATATCGTCCTTGTTCCCAATCCCGGATATCCGATCTTTTCCATCGGCCCTTCGCTGTGCGGCGCCAATGTTGTGCCCTATGACCTTCTTCCCGAACATGATTTTCTGCCGGATCTTGACGCAATCCCGGAAGAAATCTCCGGCAAGGCGAGATATATCCTGGTTTCCTATCCGCTGAACCCCGTCTGCGCGACTGCGGATGACGCGTTTTATCTGCGCCTGATTGCCTGGGCCAGGGAGCATAATGTCATTGTCGTCCATGACAATGCGTATTCTGATATCATTTACGGCGGCCTGGAAGGAAAATCATTTCTCTCCTACCCGGGTGCCAGGGAGATCGGCATTGAATTTTACTCCCTTTCCAAATCCTACAATATGACGGGCGCAAGGACCTCCCTTGTCGTGGGAAACAAAGAGATCATAAAGACCTTCCGGGATGTCAGAAGCCAGTTTGATTACGGGATGTTCCTGCCGCTTCAATATGGAATCGCGGCCGCTCTCACAGGTCCCCAGGACACTGTCCAAAGACAATGCGCAGATTACGAAAAACGGATGAAAACCCTTTGCGGCAGCCTCAGGCAGATTGGCTGGAACGTGCCTGACTCGAAGGGAACCATGTTTGTATGGGCGCCTCTTCCGGAAGGCTTCCGGGACTCCTCCGCTTTCACTATGGAACTGATGGAAAAAACCGGCGTAATCGTTACGCCCGGCGCTTCCTTTGGATCATTGGGGGAAGGATATGTCCGTATGGCTCTTGTCCTTCCTCCTGAAAAAATGAAAGCGGCCGCCGAAGCGATCCGCCAGTCTCATATTCTGATGTAAAGATCTCTTCTTTACACACTTTGCCTGCGGGATGCACCGTGGGCTTTTTTCTTTTTCTCATACATCAGCGCGTCCGCTTCCTGAATATATTCCTCCAGGGTTTTCCCTGCGCTGCTGTCGGCATTGATGATCCCCACACTCATGCTCATTTCTCCATCTGATGTCCATCTTCGCATGTTCCTGCCTGGAGGGGTGCATATCTATCATATCATAATTATTCCCTCTCATCCATGCGTCGAAGCTCCGGAAAGATGGTGCATCTCATCGTCAGGTAACAGGCAAGGCCTCCGATTACGTTTGAAATCGGCTCTGCCATAAATACCCCGTCTGTTCCCAGGTGGAATGCATATGGCAGGAGAAATGTAAGCGGCACTACGATCAGTGCTTTGCGCAGTAGGGAAAAGAAAATTGCCTGCCTGCTTTTTCCCAGTGCTTTGAAAGCTGTCTGGCCCGCATACTGGAATGTCTGGAATACAAATGCGAAGAAATAGATATGCAGGGACGGTACCGCGTCTTTCAGGATTTCCCTGTCAGAAGTAAAGATGCCGATTACCAGATCACTGCGCAGGATAATAAAGATCCATGCCAGGATCGTGTAGGAAAATCCAAGCACCGTCATGATCCGGACCGATCGTATCACCCGCTGCGGCTTTCCTGCCCCATAGTTGTAGCTGATGACAGGAGAAGCACCGTCAGCAACCGCAAGGATCGGGGTATCCATCAGCTGCCGCACGGAGGAGATGATGGTCATGACACTGACATAAACATCTCCTCCCGTCCTGGATAAAACACTGTTGCACGACACTGAGACCAGGCTGTTGGTGAACTGCATGATAAAGGATGGAAGCCCAAGGCTGACCATCCGGCGGATCTCACGCCCGGAAGCAAGGAATGCCTTCCATGACATCCGCATGAACCTGCTCGTGGCCTTTCCGGATGATAAAAACCAGATTACGATGCATGCGGAAACAGCCTGGGACAGAATTGTCGCGACCGCGGCTCCCTGCACACCCAGTTTCAGGGAAAAAATCATCACCGGATCCAGGATGATGTTCATAACCGCGCCGGCCGCTACACTGAGCATCCCGATCATCGGGAAACCTTGTGCGTTGATAAAGGGGTTCATTCCTCCCGCAATCATGGAAAACACTGTTCCGAGGAGATAAATCCGCAGATAGGAAGATGCCAGCGGCAATGTCACGGGAGATGCTCCAAACAGAGTAAGCAATGAATTGCAGAGCAGCTCTCCGCATAACATGAGGACGATTCCTGTCAGAACCTCCATCCGGAAAGACAGATTCATCAGCTTCCTTGCCTGCTTTTCCTCCTTCTTCCCGAGTTCCATGGAGAACAGGGGCGCGCCGCCTGAGCCATACAGGTTCGTAAACGCTGTGATGATAATGATGATCGGAAAGCACAGCCCAACGGATCCAATGGCATCCGTGCCGATGTCTGGAATCCGCGCAATATAGATCCGGTCCACAATGTTATAAAGCAGATTCAGCACCTGCGCCACCAGCATCGGAACAGCGCTTTGCAGAATACAACGCAAAACGCCTCCATGTTCAAAATCAATCTGTTTCATAATCCTCCATTCTCTGGTAAAATTCTGTTTATAGAGTCTTCGCAAGTCGATGTCATGTCAGGAGTGGGCATCATGAAACCAGCTTCTTTATCGGGTTCAAAAAAGCATAGGATATTTGAAATCATCCAGATCGCCGGAGGGTCTGATACGATGAGCCGTACGTTTGACCGTATCATTATCGTATTGATCATTCTTTCCATCGTGGTCACAACCGCCCAGACATTTTCACTCCCTGAAATCTGGATTCGGATTCTTGATGTTCTGGAAGCGGTTTGCATGATTGCTTTTACGGTTGAATACGCCCTGCGGCTGTGGACTGCTGACCTTCTCTATCCATCGGCGCGCTTTCCATACCTGAGGTTTTTCATCTCCCTGCCGGCTCTGATCGACTTGTTTTCCATCCTGCCGTTCTATCTCTCCGGCCTGATTCCGGCAGGCATGGTGGTCTTCCGCCTGATCCGCGTTGCCAGGATTCTGCGCTTATTCCGCATCAATCGCTATCTGGATCCGGTTGCTGCAATCCTGTCCATCCTTCGACGCAAGGCTAAGATGATCTTTGCATCCTGGTTTCTTGTTTTTGTTCTGATGTTCTCTGCTTCTTTATTGCTCTATTATGCAGAACATGAAGCACAGCCTGATGTTTTCAAAAATGCTTTTTCCGGCCTCTGGTGGTCTGTCTCTACGCTTTCCACAACCGGCTACGGGGATATCTATCCGGTAACCTTTCTTGGGAAGATGCTTGCGATCATGATTACTCTGCTTGGCATGTGTATCGTCGCGGTTCCTACCGGCATCATCACTGCTGGGTTCATGGAGGTCATCCGGTATACAGACCCCAATTCCCGGGATTCGGAAGAGCATATGTCCTCTTTCGGAAAGCTCCTGGATATCTCCACCACCGTCACATCTGTTCTCTCCCCCGGACTGGCAGACCATGACGCAAGCAGCATCGAACAGATTCCCCTGGAATCTTTTGTCGGCTCCTGCATCGTGGAAACGATGAGCGGGAGAGTGACCGCGGAGCGCATCGGTTCTGTCATCAGCAAAGCATCCGGCGAGGCTTCCAGGAGAATCCTTCTTCGGGGAGACGCCGTGCTGACCGAAGACGCGGTACGTTTTCTCATACAGTATCATTGCCTGCTCATCGGATTCTCACAGAACAATGAATCCGAATTATACACCTCGCAGCATATGGATTCAAAACCTTACTCCCTGCAGGGCATGAACGCAGAATCACGCATCCTGCTGGCAGGACGCGTGATTCTGTTGACCGGTCTGGATCTGACCGGCATTGATGACGGGGAATATATGCTCCATGCATCTCCCGTATTGGTTTCCGGAGCATATACATCTCCATGCCGCGCATACCTGATACGCACTTATTAGGAGCTGCAGGTAGTCTGCACAAGTTATTTCTCTACAGCTCCTTAGTAAACTACCACAGGATAGTATAAATATACCTCTTTGTAGATGCGCTCCGCCGACTCAAGCGGCAGGTTGACGCATCCGTGGGATCCCCAGGATTTGTAAATCTCACCTCCGAAATCTCCTCTCCAGGTTGCGTCATGCATTCCCTGGGATCCATTGAAGCCAATCCAGTATTCAACGGGCTGTTCGTAGGCATTCCCGTTTTTGTCCTTGTCCCTGAGTACGGTTGGGGATGCCTTTGACTGTACCTGGAATACACCTTTCGTTGTCTCGGAATAGCCATAGGTTCCGGTCACGCAATCTGTTTCAAAAATGACTTCATCATTTTCCACCAGATAAACCTTTTGCTCGTCTATGCTTACCTCGACATATTTTTTCCCGACACCGTTTTTGGAGCTGTAGATACACCCGGAATTCCAGGCAGGATCTATGACCTCCTGCTCTTTGTCTGCGCCTTCCTCAAGATTGATGCGGGTCATCTCGATATTCATATGCCAGCCGCAGTTCTGGGTTGAGATCATCATCTTGACACCATTATGCGTCGTAAAGGATACGGCTCCCATGTCAGTGTCATACTTTTTCTTGAGCCTTTCCAGGTACTCGCACACCAGCTCGTCATCCCAGATATAATATCCGGCCGGGGTCAGTCTTCTCCAGTCTTTGGTGTCCTCTTCATCCAGCTCCTCTTCTTTCTCATCAAAACAGATCTTGATATGGAAAGGAGCAGGCTCTGAATTCTCCCAACTGTTCGGATCCTCAACCTTCTCCGGCGCGCCGTAGCCGGCCAATGCGTCCGCCGCCCATACATTCCGGGGGCTCACGCATAGAACCAGACCCAATATCAGGAAAATGACAGATCCCAGAGTAATCACCCAGGCTGTTATTCTCGCTTCCTGCCTTAAAATCATATTTCTGTCTCCTGACATATTACGGTACAAGAATCTCCTTACCTCCCATGTAAGGCTGCAGTGCCTTTGGAATCGTAACGCTTCCATCTGCCTGCAGGTGATTCTCCAGGAATGCGATCAGCATCCGGGGCGGGGCAACACATGTATTATTCAGGGTATGGGCAAGGTACTTCCTGCCATCCTCTCCCTTCACACGGATTCCAAGCCGCCTGGCCTGCGCATCTCCAAGATTAGAACAGGAACCAACCTCGAAATACTTCTTCTGCCTCGGGCTCCATGCTTCTACATCAAGAGACTTCACCTTCAGGTCTGCCAGGTCTCCCGAACAGCATTCCAGGGTTCTCACCGGAATCTCGAGGCTTCGGAAATAGTCAACCGTGTTCTGCCACAGGCGGTCATACCACATCGGTGATTCCTCCGGTTTACAGACAACGATCATCTCCTGCTTTTCAAACTGATGGATGCGGTATACCCCTCGTTCCTCGATCCCATGGGCACCCTTTTCTTTCCTGAAGCAAGGGCTGTAAGAGGTCAGGGTGTACGGCAGCTTTTTCTCATCGATTGTCTGTCCGATAAAACGTCCGATCATAGAATGCTCTGATGTTCCGATCAGATAGAGATCTTCCCCTTCAATCTTATACATCATGCTGTCCATCTCGGCAAAAGACATGACTCCGTCTACTACTGTGCTGCGGATCATGTATGGCGGTATCACATAGGTGAAGCCCCGGTCAATCATGAAATCTCTCGCATAAGACAGACAGGCGGAATGGAGCCTTGCAATATCTCCAAGAAGATAATAAAACCCATTGCCGGCGACCCTTCCCGCGGCATCCATGTCGATGCCGTGCAGCTTTTCCATGATCTCTGTATGATATGGAATCTCGAAATTGGGCACGACAGGCTCACCGAAACGTTCGATCTCCACATTCTCGGAATCATCCTTCCCAATGGGAACCGAAGGATCAATGATGTTCGGGATGATCATCATCTTTTTCTTCAGTTCATCCTCTACATCCTTCTCCCTTGCGGAAAGCTCTGCCACCCGTGCCTGGTTTTTGACGACCTCTTCCCTGGCCTGTGCGGCTTCTTCCTTCTTCCCCTGCTTCATCAGCATGCCGATGGATTTGGAGATGCGGTTACGGTCTGCCTGCAATGCCTGAAGTTC
>CAMORF010000012.1 GCA_946623485.1 uncultured Clostridia bacterium | reverse complement strand
TTCCAACGCAGCAGATGAGCGGTGGGACAAGTCAGATGTACAAAAGTTATTCTGTAACAGATCCTAAGGAACAGCTCACAGCTTCCACAGGTTTTCCGGATAGACTCCCTGCCGGGTGAGCGTAAGAAAGCTCTCCTTCACGGAGGGAATATCTTCCTGATAGGTAACGCCAAACCACCTGTCCTCTGTCTTCAGGACACTGACATCAGCGTCATGCGCCTGCAGCATCTCATCCACAATGATGGGAAGAAGGAACTCCGCCTTTGTTTCCTGCCCGGTTCCAAGATTCTTCTTTAAAAATGAAACAAACCCGTCCTGAAGAACATCCAGGAAATCAGCATGGAATCCCCACATGTTCATGGAAACCAGTGCCTTGGGATCAAGTGCGTGGCTGATCCCATTCTCATCCGCTGCTTCGCATCCTCCTTCACAGCGTATGATGTTTTTCGTCTCCCTGATGCCGATGAGCCTTCCCGCTCCGTCAACGCTGCATACGCCGCGCGTCACTCCGCCATGATCGGAAAGCGTGTGGTCCAGGACAAAACCTGCCATACAGATCTGATGGCGGGAAGAACACAGTTCGCCGGGCATGGGAGAAGACAGCCAGTCATGAATCCTGGAAAATGCCTGCTTTCCGTAATAATCATCCGCATTGATGACACAAAACGGTTCTTTTACGGCACTTCTGCATGCCAGGATCGCCTGTCCGGTTCCCCAAGGCTTTTTCCGCTCCGGCGGACACTGAAATCCTTCCGGCAGATCATCCTTCTCCTGAAAAACATATGCAGTGTCAACGCGCTGTTCAATCCGTTTTCCGATTACCTCGCGGAAATCCGCCTCCAGATCCTTGCGGATTACAAACACGACGCGGTTAAATCCTGCCTGCAGCGCATCATAGATGGAATAATCCATGATGATCTCTCCTGCCGGCCCGAAACGTGTAAGCTGTTTGATGCCCTGCCCAAAACGGCTGCCAATCCCGGCCGCCATGATGACAAGACTTGTCTTTTCCTTTTCTGACATATTCCCTCCTGCTTGAGATCTGTCAGGAAATCCACCTGCACGAAAGTCTGCATGAGGGATTTCGCAACAGCTCCTATTCATTATTTGAATATAGTTTACTACATCCGGAGAAGGAAGAAAAGGAAAAACCACCGGCTATCTACCGGCGGTGTTCCTAAATATACCGTTACACGGTTTATTTCCTTTTATAGCAACGATTCACTACCCCCATCGCTCAGAACGCAAAGCGTTCTTCGCTGAGGTGAAACTGAATCGTCAATAAGCTCTCGTACGGATCATCTCCTGCGTGACCATCGTAACCGGATACTCCTGCCCTTCCACCGTTACTGATGTAATCCGGGGAAATGCACTGAACTGCTCCTCTTCACAGTAGTTTTTCTTATCGAAGGGGGTTCCTGTTTCAAGGTCCATGATCAGCCGGCTCAGCGCAGGTCCGTACAACGGATTGCATTCCGTATCCACTGCAATCCTCCCGTCCAGCGTATAGACCAGCCCGTCTGCCGCCGAATCAAATGAGATCACAATGACCTCTCCATGCTCCAGGTCTGTCCCGGCCTGTTTCCCGGCCTGTTCAAGCGCCTCTATGGCACCATACGCCATATTATCGTTTTCACAGTAAACGACCTGAATTTCTTCCGGATACTTCTCCAGGGCATGCTCTGCGACCTCTTTCCCTTTTGCCTGGACAAAATCCCCGGATACGCTCTGCAGGATGTTCCAGCCATTTGCGCGGGCTGCCTCAAACAAAGCCTGCGAACGCCCGATCTGCGCGGATGACCCCTCTGTGCCCTGGATATGCAGGATTCCCGGAGATTGGTCCGCCGAATGAATGGAGAGATATTCCTTCAGCCATTCACAGGCACGCTTTCCCTCCAGCAAAAAATCAGAACCGATCCACGCAGTATACAGGCTTTCATCTTCCAGCCGTACCTCGCGGTCTGCAATGATCACCGGGATGCCTGCCTCCTTTGCTTCCCGCAAAGAAGACGCCCAGCCGGTCTCTACGATGGGATCCAGGACAATATAGTCTACTCCCTGGTCGATGAATTCGCGGATCGCCTTGATCTGGTTTTCCTGCTTCTGCTGGGCATTGTCAAAGATCAGATTATATCCATTGTCAATGCTGAAGGTATTCTCCATGGACGCGCTGCTCGCAAGACGCCAGTCAGATTCCGCCCCGATCTGAGAGAAGCCAATCGTAAGCTGATTCCCCCTCCGGATGGCAATCCCTGAACTATTGACATAAAAATCCGGCTCCTTTTCCTCTGGAGCGGCATCGGGATCGAGTATCTTTGCGCCATTTCCGACATCCGGGGCAAGTACCTTTGAACCAGCCGCGACGCCGGAGTCATTCCCTTCCGGGCCGGCCGCCCCCGGGGAACCTGCCTGTCTGTCTTCTTCCGGGACAGCCTGCCTGCCGCATCCCCAGCCTCCTGCCAGGAACAAGCCTGTCAGGAGGAACAGGGCTGCGGTAACTCTTTTCTTCATTATTTACCGCGCTTCCGTACGGCGGCAAAGATACTCTGAATGACGATGAAGACAAACAGCAGGATCGCAGTCAGAATGTTCGGCCAGGAGCTTGCAAGCTTCCCGTTTGTTTTGACAATCGAGGAAATCGTACCATTAATCAGAACGCCGAAGAAGGTGCCGAACACATTCCCGACGCCGCCGGTCAGCAGCGTTCCGCCGATAACAGCGGAGGAAATCGCATCCATCTCCAGTCCCAGTGCCTGGGAAACCGATCCTGCCATCGTGTTGAGGCAATAGCAGATTCCGCCGATAGAAGCCAGTACGGAGCACAGCACATGCACCTTCATCTTGATGGCTTTGACGTTCAGGCCCATCATCGCTGCCGATGTCGCGTTTCCGCCAACCGCGTACAGGGAACGTCCAAACCTGGTGTAGCGCAGCATCAGGAACACCGCAACCAGCACAAGCAATGCAATTACAACTGTGATCCTGATATAGGGCTGCATGATCATCCCCTTCTTGTTCGCGTAGCCGCCGAAGGGAATGACGATCTTCAGGTTCGCAAGGGTATAGAATGCTTTATTGATATCCTGTGTGATGGAAACCTGTTCCGTGCTGATCACTGCTGTCATGCCGCGGCAGAAGAACATGCCCGCCATGGAAACAATGAATGGCTGGATCTGCAGATACCCGATCAGGAATCCCTGGAGACATCCAAACCCGATTCCGACCGCCAGGACAATGAGGATCATCGGCAGAGCGCCGATGCCGCTCCGCATCCCGACCGCAAGCATCATGCAGTCCATCGCGACCAGAGCGCCGACGGATATATCAATCCCCGCTGTCAGCATGACAAGGGTCAGTCCGCAGGATACGCAGATCAGGCCGGCATTCGTAATCAGGATGTTCAGGAAGGTCTGAAGGTGCGTGAATCCTTTATAACCATAAGCAATGCAGCCGCCTGCATAGAGCACGATGAACAGTCCGATGGTGATCAGAAGGAGGATCGTATTGCTGTTGATACCGCTTTTTTTGGTTTTCATATCTCATTCACCTCCTTATGCTGTCCTGATGGCTCTGCGCTTCTTCATGTACGCTTTTACCGGCTCTGACTGGATCGCAACAATCAGGATTACGATGATTGCTTTGAACACCGGTGCCTGCGTTGTCGAGACACCCAGCGCATACAGCGTTGTCGTGATTGCCTGGATGGTATAAGCGCCGATGATGGAACCGGCAAGGTTGAACCTTCCGCCGCCCAGACTGTTACCGCCGAGAGCAACAGCAAGGATCGCGTCCATCTCCAGGTAAAGGCCGATATTGTTGGAGTCAGCTGACGTAATCCGGGAGGAATTGACGATTCCCGCGATTCCGGCGAACATGCCGCACAGGGCATAGGTCAGGAAGATGATCCTCGTAGAATTCAACCCGGAGATGCGGCTTGCCTTCCGGTTGATGCCCACCGACTGGATATAGAGACCCAGGGCGGTTTTCCGCAGGACCAGAGACATAATGACAACACAGATCACCGTAATGATGATGGGTGTCGGGATCGGGCCGAGGAAGCCTCCGAAAAATGCATAGGAAGGATTCCTGACATACACAATCAGGTCATTGCACAAAAGCAATCCGATGGCACGGGCCGCCGAATAAAGAATCAATGTCGCGACCATAGGCTGGATCTGGAAAACCGCAACCAGAGTTCCATTGAAGCAACCGCACAGCACCCCCATCAGGATGCCGCCCAGAACACCAACCACCAGCGGCACCGCCAGTTCATTGGTGGAAGATACACCATAGCCGGCCAGAAGCATGCAGCAGAAGCTGGCGCACAGGCTCATGACCGAACCGACGGATATATCAGTTCCCGCAGAAGAAGATACCACCAGCGTCATACCGATGGCCAGGATCGCCGCCTCGCTGCCACGGTTCAGGATGTCGATGATGCGCCCATACAAAACAACACCGTTGCTCGTCGTATTCTGCAGCGTGATCATGAAAAACGAGAAAGGATTGTTCCCGGAGGCAATATCAAACACAATATTGACTGCCATGACCAGGAGCAGGGACACGATGGGCAAAAGCAGATTAGAACTGGAAAGCCGTCCAAATACAGATCTTCTTTTCATGATTCCTGCTCACCTCCCGCGATTGCTTTCATCACACTTTCCTGTGACAGATCATGGTCAAGCTCTCCAACCTTCTGGCCGTCTCTCATAATTGCCATACGGCTGCAGGTACGCAGCATCTCAGAGATCTCGGACGAGATAAAGAGGATGCTCTTCCCTTCCGCGGCAAGCTTGAGGATCAGCTTCTGGATCTCCGCCTTGGTTCCGACATCGATTCCTCTTGTCGGCTCATCCAGGATCAGGAAATCCGGATTGGTGGCAAGCCAGCGGCCCAGGATGACCTTCTGCTGGTTTCCGCCTGAAAGCTGGCGGATCAAAGTTTCCCTGCCAGGCGTCTTGACCTGCAGCATCTTAATCATCTCATCGGCAATCTGTTCCTGCTTCGCCCTGGAAAGCAGCCGGAACATCCCCTTCCTGGCCTGAAGCGCAAGGATGATGTTTTCCCGGATCGAAAGGTCTGCAATGATTCCTTCCGCCTTCCGGTCATCCGGAAGCATCCCCATCCCCAGGTTCATAGCATCAATGGGCTGGTTAATCCTGACTTCCTTTCCATCCACTTCCAGCGTCCCGGTATTCGCCTTATCCGCCCCATAGATCGCTCTTGCAAGCTCTGATCGTCCGGAGCCCAGAAGTCCGGCAACGCCTACGACTTCACCCTTGTGAATATCAAAATCAAAGGGCTTTACCGTCCCGGTATGGCTCAGTCCCCTTGCCGAGATCTCAAGCGGCTCGTTGGTGGCATCCTTACTCTCCTTCTGGATCTCTTCCAGGTCATTCAGGTCCTTGCCCATCATGGCAGCAACCAGCTTGACACGGGGAAGATCCGCGATCGGGTATTCCCCGACAAAATGGCCATCCCGAAGCACCGTGATCCGGTCGCAGACGGCATATACCTGCTCCAGGAAGTGAGTCACAAAAATGATGCCGACCCCCTGGCTTCTGAGTCTGCGCATCAGCACAAAGAGCTTCTCAACCTCCTCATCATCCAGGGAAGAAGTGGGCTCATCCAGGATCAGCACCTTGCATTCCATATCGACAGCTCTCGCGATGGCAACCATCTGCTGGATCGCAAGAGAATAATTTTCCAGATTCTGTGTTACATCAACCGAAATCCCCAGCTCATCCATAATCTTCTGGGATCTGGAATTGTAGGACTTCCGGTCTATGGTATGGAGCTTTGTCATCGGCTCCCTGCCAATGAAAAGATTCTCCGCCACCGACAGGTTCGGGCAGAGATTGACTTCCTGATAAACGGTGGAAATCCCCACATTCTGGGCTTCCCGCGTGGAATGGTTTTTTACCGGGCCATCAATCCCGGCAATGTGAATCTCGCCTGCCTCAAAATCATTGATTCCGGTCAGGCATTTGATCAGTGTTGACTTGCCGGCGCCATTCTCTCCCATCAGCGCGTGGATCTCGCCCTGTCTCAGCGTAAAATCTACGTTTTCCAGAGCCCTTACACCGGGAAATGTCATTGTAATGCCTCTGGCGGTCAATACAACATTTTCCTCCATACATCCGCTCCTTTCCTGAAAAGGAAGGGCTCCCATGACGGGAGCCCCTGAATTGCATCAATCCGTTATTCCGGTTTTGTCAGGGTTCCCTGGCAGAATGGCCATGCTGTAATCCGGCCACACATCCCGGAAATGATCAATACTGCGCCTCGATTACTTCATCCGTTACCAGGGTGATCTCCTGCGGCTCGCCGTCGATCTCGAAATCAACCGCTGCATCCTCAAGGCCATACCAATGCTCTACCATGTAGACTTCCTTCTCCGGTTCTTCTCCGGCCTCGATCTGCTGGATGACCTCTTCTACGAACGGAGCTGCAAGCGGGTTGCACTCGAAGTCAGCAGTGATCTTCTCTGCCTTGACATCTTCCAGTCCTGCGGTGCAGGCATCGAAGGAGATCAGGACGACATCGCCGTTCGGGCCATAGGAGACACCGGCATTGTCCATCGCGGTCATAGCGCCGAACGCTTCGTTATCATTCTGGCAGACAACAACGTTGAACTGTCCTTCATAGGACTTGCAGAAGGATTCCATGACTTCCTGGCCGCCGGCCTCAGTGAAGTCACCGGTCTGCTCATCAAGGATGGTCCAGCCTTCTCTGTCCGCGACTTCCTGGAAGCCCTCGGAACGTCCGATCTGAGCGGATGCGCCGGTGGTGCCGGAGATGACAAGGGCATTGATCTCATCAATTCCTTTTGCATCTGCGTAAGCCTTCAGCCATTCGCCGGCAGCAAGACCCTCGGTCTTGAAGTTGGAGCCGACCCATGATACATACTTGTCGGAATCATCAATCGTACGGTCAATGACGATGACCGGAATTCCAGCATCCTCACACTCGGTCAGGACAGTATCCCATCCGGTTGCAATGATCGGGTCGATAATGATGTAGTCAACTTCCTGCTCGATGAAGGAGCGGACCGCTTCCTTCTGGGCCGCTTCATCATTGTCACAGTCTACGAAGCTGAGGTTATATCCGTTCTCCTCGCTGAAGACATCCTGGCAGGACTTCGTGGAGGCTGTTCTCCAGTCTGACTCATGTCCGACCTGGGCAAATCCGATGTTGATCAGCTCGTCCGCGGAAACGCTCATCGCGCCGACATACAGACCTGCTGCCAGAGAAACCGTAAGACCCGCAATCAATTTCTTATTCATAAAGAATCCTCCTTTTCCGGCGGTACCTCCCGCCACTCCAATTTTCTGGTTATCTGCATTTTACCCCTGTTATTTCGCCGATACAATGAAACTATTTCTGAAAAAAGTTCAATATTTTCAACACATGATCCATCATGCAGCGCTATGTTTTCGTGAAAAGGCACAAAAAGTTGAATATCTTACGAAAAAGGTTTGATTTTTTATTCAGAGAAAAAGGCAAACAGGATCATAGGTTATTTCTGAACAGATCCTTATGCCGCTCCTGGATTATACACTGTTACGGTTGTCCCCTCCCGGTAGGTACTGTCAATCCGGATGACATACTGTTCCCCAAAATTCAGGCGCAGGCGCTGGGCGGCATTCGCAATCCCAAAGCCGGTATTATCCGGCTGGATTTCCTTTCTCCCGCTGGCCAGGGCACGCACATTTTCCAGTTCTTCCGGCTTCATGCCGATGCCGTTGTCAGCAACCTCGATGCAGACAAACGGATCTTTCCGGTAGGCCGTGATCTTCAAAAGGCCCATCCCCCGCTTGTTCTTGATCCCATGGTAAAGCGCATTTTCCACCAAAGGCTGCAGGGTCATCTTGATTACAGAAACCTGCTTCAGATCCTCCGGGACATGGATCTCATAGGACAGGATATCCCGATAGCGGAATCTCTGGATCTGCAGGTACGCTTCCACATGGGAGATTTCTTCCTGCAGCGTAATGATGTCACGCCCGCCGGACAGGGTCGTGCGGAAAAACTGGGACAGTGACATGACCAGCGCCTGGACATCTTCCTTCCTGCCCGCCTCGGACAGCCACAGGATATTATCCAGCGTATTGTAGAGAAAATGCGGGTTGATCTGTGCCTGCAGGAGCTTTTGCTCCATGTTCCGGTTGTAGATCTGTTCCTCCTTGATATCGCCGATCAGTATTGTAATCTGCCGGGCCATCCGGTTGAAGCTGTCCCCCACGATCGCGAGCTCATTGTTGGAGGCAATGTTGATCCTTGTGTCAAAATGCCCCTGGCCAATCTCTTCAGCCGCGTCGCAAAGCCTTCGCACCGGCCGTGTGATGCTGCGGGTGATCAGGAAGACAAAGACCGCTCCCACCACCATCACTACCGCAAACAGGACCACAGCGATCCGGATCACCTTCTCCCTGCCCCTGACAGTCTGATCCCGGATCTCGCCCATGCTCTGGGTCTCATAGGAGATGTATTCGGTAATGCGCTCCTGGATCAGCTCCGTGATGATCCGGATGTCTGTCTCCAGACGTTCCATATTCTCTTCATAGCTGCCGGACTGTTTGACACTCTCATTGATCTCGTCCACATGCCGCCGGAGCGTTGCCAGCAGTTTGCACAGCCTTGCACTTGCCTGTGCCGCTTCCGGGGAGGAGGAGCTTTCCTCAAGCATGGTAAAGCTCGCCTCTGCCTGGTCAATCATGGTATCCGGGTCTGTCATGTTGACAACAGACCCCACCTCCTTTTTTCCCAGCGAGCGGGCAACCATCTGATACATGACGGAATCCATGTCTTCCTTGAAATGAATGTTATACACATTGGCCCTTGTCACATTCTGTACGATGGAATCATAGGACTCGCCCAGGCTGCCCAGCATGACAAGAAGGAAGACCGACAATGCCAGGAACGGAATGGAAAGCACGCCTGTCATGATCGCCAGCTTGCTGGTCAGATTCATATTTTCGATCATTTTCATGAACCGGAAAAATGCATGTTTCCTCATAATTCTCTGCATTCCTGTTATTTTCCCGTTTCCTGGCATGACATCCTGTATTCCCGTGGTGTCATCCCCTGAATCTTTTTGAAGGTGGAACTGAAATAATGCGGATCCCGGTAACCAACCTGGTATGCCACTTCAGAGCTTCTCATCTGCGTTGTCCGAAGCAGCTCCCGGGCCCGCTCCATCCTCCTGTTGATCAGATATTCGATAAAGGTCTCCCCCATCTCCTGGGAAAAGATCGATGAAAAATGATTCGGGCTCATGCCGACTGTCTGCGCGACGCGGTTCAGGGATATGTCGTCCCGCGCAAAATTATCATCGATATAGGAAACCGCGTCCCTGAGGATTTTCCCGTACCGTTTTTCGGCATTGTGATCCCGTTTCAGGATGAGTTCCTTCAGATACCGGGTCAGGTAATCTCTCGCCTCATCGACCGTAACACGGTTTTTCAGAAGTGTATTGATGTTCCCGCAGGTTTCATCGATCTCATCTACCCTGCGCCCGAGTTCCTTCAGGAAGCGGACCATGGAAAAGTACAGATCCATGGACAGGTAAGTCAGGAACAGATAGGATCCCAGGTTTCTCTCACCCACGGAGTCAAACACGCCCTCCATGAAGGGTTCTGCCTCCTCGTAGGTCCCGGTTTTGAGAAAGCTTTCCAGCATCTTCCTGGAATTATCATCCGAAACCGCCCCGCTGACATCAAGCTGCACCGGAACTTCCGGATCCTGAACCGGAAAAGCCACTCCTGTCTCCTGCATTCCGGACGTTTCCACCACCACTTTCCCCATATCATCGGCGAAGGCAGCCCGGTCCAATCCGGCAAGAAAACGCCAGGATAACGCTTTGTTTGCTGAGTAATAGGCTTTTTCGATATCGCTGATCCGGTTGACCGTTTTCCCGACGCCGATAAACCAGTGATGGGAATGGTCTGCCTGCATCCGTTCCTTCAGGAGGTCCAGTAATTGTTTCTGCGTGGCGGAAAGCTCCTCGATGGAATTGGCGGTCCCGATCATGGCGAATCCATTTTCATTGCGATCAAAGAAAAACCAGCCATCCACCTGTTCCGGGATGGAGGCCAGGTCGCCCCGAAGCTCCTCCGACGGCATCGCGTTTTCCACCCCGTGCACCATCATCAGCATGACAGAATAAAACCGTGCCGAAATATGGATGCCAAGGTGGTCTGCCATCGCAAGGATCTCGCCCAAAGGCCGGTCGTTGGTGACAAGGGCGCGGAACAGAAGATTTTTCCCCGCATCCTTCTGCTCCCTGGCAAGCTCATCACTCCAGGCGCTGTCCGGCTGTGAGCGTTCCATCTCAATCTTCTCCTGGACGCGCCGGATACATTCCAGAAGCTTTCCGGGCGGAAGGGGCTTCAAGAGATAATCTGTCACGCCCAGAGAAACTGCCTGCTGCGCGTAGACAAACTCGTCATAGCCGGAAAGGATGATAATCGCCGTGTCCGGAAGCTCCTTCCGGACCAGCGCGGACAGCTCCAGCCCGTCCATGAACGGCATCTTGATGTCCGTCAGGAGTATGTCCGGCTTTGTTTCCAGGATCATCGGCCACGCAAGCTCACCGTCGCTCGCTTCCCCGACAAATTCTATGTCTTCCTTTTCCCAGTTGATCTGGCTTTTGATGCCGTCGCGCATCACGATCTCATCTTCAACCAAAAACAGCTTAACCATCTTGTTGCCCTCAGACGATTGATTTTGCAGGTTTTTTGTTTTTGCAGGGGTTTTCTATTTGCAGGATTATTGTTTTTGCTTTGCCCGGAATTCAGATCAGGAAATACTCTGCAATCAGGACAACACCGCAGCAGATACTCGCGACCTGGAACAGGCTTGCGCCAAACCACGCCGCAAGGATCCCTGCCGCAAGCGCCAAAAGACCTGATACCGGGGTCTGCGTTGATTCCATAATCGCGGGAAATGTCATGACCGCCAGGGTTACATAAGGAACATAGTATAGAAAAGACTGCAGGAAAGGGGAACGGATTTTTCTCCGGATCAATGTGATCGGGAGCGCGCGGACCAGGTAGGTTACCGCAAACATCACCAGAATATAGAGATTGATTGACTGATTCATAGGGATTCCTCTTCCTGACGCATATGCCCGGCTTCGTCATGTTCCACACCGGCTTCCGGTTTTCGCGGAAACAGGACAGCAGCCGCTGCTGACAGAAGGACGGTCAGCAGGATAATCCGGTTTCCGGCGGACAGACCTTTCAGATAAGGAAGCCTGGCGGCAGCATAACTGGCTGCAAAGCTCACAATGACAAGCCCCAGGACGGATTTCTCCTTTCTCGCGGGAGGGATAATCACCGCAAGGAACATGCCAAAAAGCGCAACACTCAAGGCACTGACAAGCCGGACCGGCATCAGATTGCCCACCATAATCCCGATCGCGGTCCCGGCAGCCCACATGGGCGCAGCGACAAATCCGGCTCCATAGGGATACCATGGGTTCAACTCTCCTGGCTGCCTGGTTTCAATCGCAAAGATCTCATCCGTAATAAAATATGCTACTCCCAGCCGGTGGAACGGGTGGATGCCTGAGGGCAGCTTCTGGCTGATGGCAGTGCTCATCAGAAGATAACGTGCATTAATAACCAGCGTAATCAGCGCCATCTCAATCAGCGGCGCAGAGGACGCGATTACGGTAAATCCCGCGTATTCCCCCGCGGAAGCAAGGCACAGAATGCTTGCGAAAAACCCCTGCAGCGGATTCAGCCCTGCGTCTTTTGCAGCCACGCCAAGCGCAAAGGCTACGGCAAAATAACCAAGTCCGATCGGGATCCCGTCCCGGATTCCCTCCCGGAAGGCCCTGGCATTGGGCGAGGTTGTTGTAGAATATAAACGATCTTTCATTTCCCGAAATCCATCTTAGGATCAATAAACAAATGTAACTATTCACCACCCCCATCGCTCAGAACGCAAAGCGTTCTTCGCTGAGGGCGGTCAGAGGCGCGAAGCGCCTTGCCCGCCCCGTACAGACTGTCAGAATCCGTCCGACAAGCAAGCTTGTCGGCCCAGATTTTGACAGTCTGTACGGGGTGCTGAATAGTTATAAACAAATTATCTGTCTGCAATCTCCTGTTGATCATCGCTGCCTGATATCCGCACGCATTCTCCTGTTGATCATCGCTGCCTGATACCCGGCACCGAATCCATTATCAATATTTACAACCGATACGCCGCTTGCACAGGAATTCAGCATCGACAGCAGCGCACTCAGTCCGCCAAAGTTGGCACCATAACCGACCGAGGTTGGCACCGCGATGACAGGACAGTCCGCCAGACCTGCAATGACGCTGGCAAGCGCCCCCTCCATTCCTGCAACCGCTATGATCACCGTCGCGCTCATGATCTCATCCATATGGGCGAGAAGTCGATGAAGCCCGGAAACTCCTACATCCACGAGACGGACAACACGGTTTCCCAGAGCCATTGCCGTGACTGCCGCTTCCTCACTGACCGGCAGGTCGGAAGTCCCGCCGGACGCAACGACAATCGTCCCCCTCCCGGAAGGCGCAGGCATCTCCCCTGCCACCCCCATCCGGGCCATCTCAAAATACTGAAATCCGGGAAGCTCCTGTTCGAGGAAAGCCGCTTTTTCACCAGTGAGCCGGGTAACCAGGATCGTCTTCACCCCGCTGTCAGACATGTTCCGTGTAATCCCAAGAATCTGCTCCTTTGTCTTTCCCGCTCCATAGATGACCTCCGCAAACCCCTGCCGGACCTGCCGATGGTTATCGATCATCGCATAGCCAAGATCCGTATAGGGGGCTTCCCGGATCTTCAGCATCGCCTCATCCGGGCTCAGCGCGCCATCCCTGACGCGCTCAAGGATCTTTCTCATCTCATTCTGCTCCATGGCAGGATCTCCTTCCTGAAACGATTCATAACCTTCTGATTTCCCGTATCCGGAAACGCTCTGCGTTCTCATATACAAAAGAGCTGAATCAATCCGCAGATTCCGATGGATTCCCATCCCGGTAATCATAACACAATACAGACAGTAAAAACAAACCGCCACCCACGAATAGAACATGGGTGGCGGCAGTACAATCAATATATCACAGGTAATGAGCCCGCAGATATTCATCCGTCAGAGGGCTGAGGTACTTCGGCGCAATGTCAAACATGGTTTTCGCGCCTTTTAGCCCCTCCTGGTTCATGCGCCATGCAGCCCTTGCGACGGCGGCAAGCACGCTGCCGGTGAATTCCGGATTGGAATCCAGCTTCAGGCTGTATTCAATCACATGCTTCTTCTCACCCGTGGCTCCGGAATAGATCACTGACCCGCCGTGCGGCAGCTCACTGTGATTGGCTTTCAATTCCTCTTCAGAAATGAAGTTTACGGTCGTGTCATAATCGGAGAAATAGTTCGGCATCTCCTTGATCTCTTTCTCGATCCGCGCAAGATCCGCACCTTCTTCCGCGACAACCCAGCATTCCCGGGTGTGCTTCTGGCGCGTCGTCAGCTCGGGATTCTTCCCGGCACGGACAGCCTCAAGCGCCTCCGGAACAGGAACCGTATACTGGCGCGCATCCTTCACTCCCTCGATCCGGCGGATTGCGTCAGAATGCCCCTGGGATACGCCTCTCCCCCAGAAGGTATAATCCTTTCCATCCGGAAGGACCGAATGCGCGTACAACCTGCTGATGGAAAACATCCCCGGATCCCATCCGCATGAAATCACACCGATTTTTCCGCCTGACACAGCCGCCTCGTCAACAGCAGAAAAATGCGCAGGAATATTGGCATGTGTATCAAAGCTGTCTACCACATTATAGAGGGATGCATACACAGGGGTCTGTTTCGGCAAATCTGTCGCGCTCCCCCCGCAGATAATCAGCACATCAATATCGCCTGTCATCTTCGGAAGGTCATCCACGGAATATACCTTCACTTGCTCAGACGCAAGCTTTACGCTCTCCGGATTCCTGCGGGTAAAAACCCCGACAAGCTCCTGATCCGCGTTCGCGTTTACTGCCTTCTCAACTCCCTTTCCAAGGTTTCCATAACCGAGGATCCCGATTCTGATGCTCATCCGCATCCTCCTTTCAAAACTGCCGTGACACGCACGGCTGATTGATCAAGCTTGCCTTGATACGCATGGCTGCTTGATCAAACCTGCCTCGATACAACTGGCTGCTTGATCAAACCTGCCTCGATACAACCGGCTGATTTGTCAAGTCTGCCTTGATACGCATTGCTGATTCCTATCCGATCAATACTTCCTGCCGCAGAACTTCAGCAGATCCGCTTCCGTCGTATTGTCATCGATGATGATCAGTTCCGTTCCTGTGAATCTTGCAAAGTTCGCAATATCTTCCTTCGTCAGCGCAGTGGAAACCACGGAGTGATGTGCTCCGCCTGCATAACACCATGCAGCCGTGCCGATCCTGAAGTTTGGCTTATGGCGGTACATGATCCTTGCAACCGGCAGTTTCGGCATCGGCTTGGGCTGCTCCACAAGCTCAATGTCAGCGCAGATAATGCGGAAATGGTCTCCCATATCAACCATCGTGACCTGGATCGCGTCTCCTGTCACACCGTCAAAGATCAGGCGGGCCGGGTCTTCCTTCTTCCCGATATCCAGCTCGATGACGTCGATGACCGGCTTGTTGGCCGCAAAGGATACCGGTACTTCCAGCATATGGGATGCAAGCTCCAGTTCCTTTCCTGCAGTCAGATCATAGGTATAATCCTCAATAAAGCCGGTGCTTCCTTCTCTCTTCTCCGCCATCTTCATCAATACCGCAGAGAAGGCGGCGATCTTATAATCGCCCTCCGGCCCGAAGCCGATTCCCTTCCCCATCAGGTTCTGGGCAGCGATCCCAGGAAGCTGCTTCAGCCCATACAGATCCTGGAAGGTATCCGTGAACGCGCCGATTCCCTGCTTCTCCAGGAACTTCTCCAGGCCAACCTCATACTTCGCCTGCTCCCGGACAGCGTCAAGACGGTCAGTCTTCATGATATATTTGGAGGTGTACTCCTCCATCTTCCTGTCAATCTCTTCCTCTGTGACGGCGTCAATGATCTTTACCAGGTCGCCGATCGCATAGTAATTGGTCTCCCATCCATAGCAGATCTGCGTCTCGACACGGTCACCGTCCGTAACTGCGACTTCACGCATATTGTTTCCGAACGCCGCAACCTTCAGATGCCTGGAAAATGCAATTGCCTTGGCAACCTCAGCGAATTTACGGATGTCAGCCACAACGTCCTCATGCTCATAGTATCCTGCCACGACCTGATGCGCGATTCCCATGCGGGCAAGGATGAATCCATACTCCCTGTCCCCGTGCGCCGCCTGGTTCAGGTTCATGAAATCCATATCGATCGAATCATACGGCAGGAATTCATTTGCCTGGGTATGAAGATGAAGAAGCGGCTTCCTGAGAACCTGAAGGCCCTTAATCCACATCTTCGCCGGAGAGAAAGTATGCATCCAGGTGATCACACCGATGCAATCATCATCATTTTCCACCTGCCTCATATCCTGAATGCAGATCTGTGAATTCTCAACAGTCGGCAAAAGCTCGACATGAGCCACATCCCCGATTTTCTCATCGAGAAATGCCGCCATCTTCTTTGCATCCTCCGCAACCTGCTTCAGGCACTCGTCCCCATAAAGATCCTGGCTTCCAACAACAAAATACAACTTTGCCTTATCCATCATTATTTCTCCTCGACTAAACGATCGGGTTGTCTGGTACATCTCTATTGTATAAACAGAAATCGTCTTTGTAAACCAGACAAATAGAAATATATTTGTATTGATCTTGCCTGATGAATGGATTCTATCCTGAGATAAGAAGATTCTGAATTTCCCGGGGCGAATCCGCCAGATAGGTAGCTCCATTTTCCACCAGCTCATCCCTTGTCCCGTACCCATACGTCACGCCGATGGAATCGCATCCCGCTTCCGAAGCACCAATGATATCATACCTGGAATCCCCAACCATGACAGCATCCTGCGCAGACAAGCCCAGATCTCTGAGCGCCCTGAGAATCAGCACACTCTTCCGGTTGGATGGATCATCCGGATCCGGCCCCGCAAGCGTATCAAAACAACGGAGCATATCAAAATGCTCCAGGACTTTTCTTGCCGTACCCTGCGGCTTTGAAGTCACAACAGCAAGCTTATGCCCTGTCTGTCTCAGATTGGCAAGCAGTTCCCAGATCCCGTCATAGATCTCCAGATGGAAGCATTCCCCGGCAAGATAGCATTCCCGGTAAGCATCCACTGCCTTCCTTGCGTCCTCCTCACTCATGTGGCACCAGGTCGTATACGAATAAACCAGGGAAGGCCCGACAAAGCGGCGGAGTGTCTCATCGGATGGGATTTCATATCCCATCTTATTCAGAGAATACCGGACCGAATTCATGATTCCCGGGCCCGAATCATTGAGCGTACCGTCCAGGTCAAACAAAACCGCACGATACCTGTTGAAAGGATTATGCGTCCCGCCTGCATTACCGGAAGATTCCTGTGTCAAAGGCATTTAATCCACTCCTTTCCGAAAGAACGGTAAACCGCACCAGTCTCCGCGGCTGTTCCGGATCCGGTAGCCTATTCCGGTAATTCTCCGATCCATGCAGCTTCTGCATTCGGCGGCTTCGTCTCCCGTACAGATCTTTCCGTCGTAGAGAAGGTATTGCCCCCGTACCTTAACCGGCGACAGGTTCGGCATCACCACGTTCGCGCCGGCAAGAATTCCCTTCTCCCTGCCCGCCGGGTCAATGGTTCCGAGCGCAGTCGTCGCCGGCAGCAGAACTTGTGGAAGCATCAGCCGGATAACGGACAGAAGATGCAGTGTGTCCCGGAGCGTTCCCGGCTTTTCCATTGCAAACGGAGTATCATGGTGAGGAATAAACGGGCCGATCCCAACCATATGCGGCTGGAACTGTGCCATATAGTATAAGTCCTCCAGGATATGCTCCATTGTCTGCCCGGGAGACCCGACCATCATCCCGCACCCGACCTGATAACCAATCTCCTTCAGGTCTGACAGGCATCGTTTTCTGTTTTCAATGGTCAGTTCAGCCGGATGCAGCATCCGGTAATGATCGGGATTTGATGTCTCATGCCGCAGCAGATACCGGTCCGCCCCGGCATCATAATACCGCTGGTAGCTCTCCCTGCTCTTCTCACCGATTGAGAGCGTCACCGCACAATCCGGATGCCTGTCCTTGATGCCGGAAACGATGGAGCAGATTCTGTCATCCGTATAAAATGGATCCTCCCCGCTCTGAAGCACAATCGTCCTGAATCCCAGATCATATCCTGCATCCGCGCAGGCAAGGATCTCATCCTCCTCCAGGCGGTACCGTTTCGCTTTTTTGTTGGAACGCCTGAGCCCGCAGTAATAGCAATCGTTCCTGCAGTAACTGCTGAACTCAATCAATCCCCTCAGGTAGATGTTGTTTTGGTAGTGGCTGGCGCTCACCTTGCGCGCCTGAAGATACAA
>CAMORF010000011.1 GCA_946623485.1 uncultured Clostridia bacterium | reverse complement strand
TATCGGATGAAAAGACAAGCAAGATGTACAAGTTATTTTGTAACAGATCCTTAGATGCCCATTGCGGACACCTGTGCCCGGCGGATCTCAGACAGACAAGATACACTCTCATGCCAGGGAATTCCTGGCTGCACCATGAATGAAAGCTGCAACAGACTTTCAAAGTTTACAGAACCTTCGACAGAAAATCCTGGAGCCTGGCATTCTGCGGATGATGAAAGAACTCATAGGGAGTGTTTTCCTCAGCTACGATTCCTTCATCGATGAAAAGCACACGGCTTGCAACTTCCCGGGCAAATCCCATCTCATGGGTCACCACAACCATGGTCATGCCTTCCTGCGCCAGTTCCTTCATAATCTCAAGAACCTCACCCACCATCTCCGGATCAAGCGCGCTGGTGGGCTCGTCAAACAGCATGACGGCAGGATCCATCGCAAGCGCCCTGGCGATCGCGATTCTTTGCTGCTGTCCGCCCGAGAGCATGCCGGGATAGCTGTCCGCTTTGTCCGGAAGTCCGATCCGCTTCAGCAGGTCATCCGCTTTCGCGTCTGCCTCCTCCTGCGTCATTTTTTTCAGGAGAACCGGGGCAAGCGTAATATTCTGGCGAACGGTCTTCATCGGGAACAGGTTGAAATGCTGGAACACCATCCCCATCCTCTGCCGGATCTGATCCAGGTTTGTCTGGGGATCCGTAAGCTTCACTCCCTCAAAGATAATCTCTCCCCCGGTCGGTTCTTCAAGCATGTTAAGGCACCTGAGAAATGTAGATTTTCCGGAGCCGGACGGCCCGATCACAACAACCTTCTCCCCTTTGGAGATATGCTGCGTGATACCGCGCAAAACATCATGCTCTCCAAATGTTTTCCTCAAGTCTTTTGTATAGATCACGGAGTATGCCCCTTTCTGATAGACATCCATACGCCTGACAGATCCCTGTATTTCTGACAGGCATCCATACGCCTGACAGATCCCTGTATTTCTGACAGGCATCCATGCGCCTGCAGATACCCATTCATCTGACAGGCATCGTACTGCCTCAATGCCGGTCGCTCTTCGCCATACGTTTCTCGATGAGCCCCATCAGCCAGGTCAGTCCAAGTGTCATCACGAGATAGATCGCAGCGGCAATCACATACGGAGGAATCACATCCCACGTCCTTGACCCGACATATCCTGCCATCTTCATCAGGTCATTGACTGCAATGACAGATATAACTGAGGTTTCCTTGACAAGGGAAATGAATTCATTTCCCAGCGCAGGAAGGATGTTTTTGAATGCCTGCGGCAGAATAATGGTACGCATCGTCATGGCATAGGTCAAGCCGAGGGAACGTCCCGCTTCCATCTGCCCGACCGGAATCGAAGCAATGCCTGCACGGATAATCTCCGCAACATACGCACCGGAATTAATACCGCAGCAAACAGCGCCGACCACAACCGGATTGGTATTCGGAGAGGTAAAAACCAGGTTATAGATAATCATGATCTGTACGATCATCGGAGTTCCACGGATGACCGTGATATATACCTTCGCAATACCATTCAGGATCTTGATGATCCGCAGCTTCGAGGTGCGCGCTGTCACACGGATAATGGCAATCAGGACACCGATGAGGATTCCGATCATTACTGCGAACAAGGAGATCAGCAATGTCATCTTCAGTCCGCTCAGATATGCCATGTACCGTTTCTCAGGCACCCACGCATTATAAAAGCTTTGGCCTACCTTTTTCAGCCATTCTATCATAATCGGTGTACTCCTGTAGAAACCCTGTATTTTGTATCTGTTACAAATTGTATTCGTTCATGAGTATAATAATATCAGTTGGCGGAGGAAACCAGCCATACAGTGGATTCCTCCGCCAAACAATACGATTCGCTGTGATTACTCTGCTTCCGTCTCGCTCTGGGATACAGAAGAATGAGCCGCAATGATCTCATCCATCTCTCCGCTCTCGATCAGATCGGAAATGACCGTGTCACAGGCCCCCTTCATCGCTTCATTTCCTTTCTTGATTGCGACCGCATAGGAGTCTTCAAACAGCGCATCACCCGCAAGAATCTCAAGCTTTCCATTGGAGGATTCCACAAGCTCAATGGCCGGGGCTTCATCCATGACGATGCAATCGATCTTACCGTTTGCAAGATCCTGAGCCGCCTGCACAAACTTTGTATAACGCTGGACAGCCTTTGCGTCAGTGTTATCGGTCACCCACAGATCTGCGATATTGCCCTGCTGCACGCCGATCACCTTGCCGGCAAGCGCTTCTGCAGTGGATTCTTCCACAGCCGGATCAGAGGCACTGACGACCACGACATCCTTGGAATCCACATATTTCTGTGAAAAGTCCATGACCGCCTCACGTTCTTCACTGACGGAAACGCCGGCCGCTACGATATCGACCTTGCCCTGCTGCACTGCAAGGAGAGCGCCGTCAAAGTCCATATTCTGGACTTCCAGCTTTACGCCAAGCGCATCTGCGATTGCCTGGGCAATATCCATGTCTACGCCTTCAACATGGTCGCCGACCAGATATTCATAGGGAGCAAATCCGGCTTCTGTTCCGACAATCAGTTTGCCGTCAGATACGGTTTTGACAGTACTAAAGTCAAAGTTCTCCGTCTCATCAGCACTCACAGCAATCGCGCCTGCGAACATCATAGTACATGCAGCAAGCGCCGCGGCTGCCATCTTCAGATTCTTCATGGTGATGATCTCCTTCCCGGCCGGCAAGGATTCAGCCTGCATCGGGCTGTATATCCGGCCATAAAACAATCAGTTCAAAAGTGATACTTTGGATATTATATTGCAGTCTTTTGAAGATTACAAGTAACAGGTTTGCGGAGTTGCATGTTTATACAATTCAATTCTTAAAAGAATGAATCGGTGCCGGGATTCTTCCTTTCCTGCTGATGAACGCGTCGCAGCCAAATGCATTGACGCTCATGATCGGAGCGTGTCCGAGGAGTCCGCCGAATTCCACCGTCTCCCCGACTCCTTTTCCCATCACGGGGATCAGCCTGACAGCGGTGGTCTTTGCATTTACCATGCCGATTGCCATCTCATCCGCAATGATGCCGGAGATGGTGGAAGCTTTTGTGTCTCCGGGAATGGCGATCATATCAAGGCCGACAGAGCACACACATGTCATGGCTTCAAGCTTTTCCAGGTGCAAAGCGCCTGCTTCTACCGCTTCGATCATGCCCTGGTCTTCGGAAACCGGGATAAATGCGCCTGACAGCCCTCCCACATAGGAGGATGCCATGACACCGCCTTTTTTCACCTGATCATTGAGCAAAGCAAGGGCCGCGGTGGTTCCAGGCGCTCCGGCATATTCCACGCCGATTTCGTGCAGGATGTCTGCAACAGAATCGCCGATTGCCGGGGTCGGCGCCAGCGACAGATCCAGGATGCCGAAGGGAACGCCAAGCCTGCGGGATGCCTCCTGCGCGACAAGCTGCCCGACCCTTGTAACCTTGAAAGCAGTTCTCTTGATCGTTTCGCACAGCACCTCAAAGCTCTCACCGCGCACGGCTTCCAGGGCGGTTTTTACGACACCGGGTCCGGAGACACCGACATTGATAACCGTATCTCCTTCCGTTACACCATGAAACGCGCCTGCCATGAATGGGTTGTCATCGGGCGCGTTGCAAAAAACCACCAGCTTTGCGCATCCGAGAGAGTCCCTGTCTTTTGTCAGCCGCGCAGTCTCAAGAACGATCTCTCCAAGAAGGCGGATCGCATCCATGTCGATTCCGCATCTAGTGGATCCGACATTGACGGAGGCACAGACAAACTCTGTCCGGGAAAGCGCTTTCGGGATCGCGCGGATCAGGTTCTCTTCCGCCCTGGTCATCCCTTTCGACACAACAGCCGAAAAACCGCCCAGGAAATTGACGCCGACCGCTCTTGCCGCGTCATCCAGCGTTTGCGCGATCAAAACATAATCCTCCGGGCACTTGCAGGCAGCGGCACCGACCAGCCCGATCGGAGTCACCGAGATCCGCTTATTCACGATCGGGATCCCATACTCCTTTGCAATGTCATTGCCAACCTGCACCAGATCCTTTGCCTTTTCGGTGATCTTCCGGAATATATTGCTCCGCAGCTGTTCCAGATCTTCCGAGATGCAGTCCAGCAGGGAGATCCCCATGGTGATGGTCCGAACATCAAGATTCTCCTGCGTGATCATCCTGACCGTTTCCGCTGCCTCCAGAATGTTGATCATGTCTCCTCCCAATCCTTCCTAAGGAGCTGTTCAGAGATAACTTATGATCTTGATTCATAAGTTATCTCTGAACAGCTCCTAAAAATCTGCCCATGAAAGACTGCTCATCTTTCTTGTTTTTCTTCGATCTCACAGGCCCTTGCCGCCTCAGACCCTGTGCATGGCGTTGAAAATGTCCTCACCCATGACCCGGATCGATAAGCCCATGCCTTCGCCAAGCGCAGTCAGTTCATCTGACATCTGCCCCGCATCCACCCCGGAAGCGGACGGATCCGTAACCATCATCATATTAAAATATCCGCCGACAATTGTCTGGGAAATGTCGAGAATATTGACATTGTGGTCTGCCAGATACGTACAGACTTTTGCGATGATGCCGACCGTATCCTTGCCGACCACGGTAATGATAATTTTCTTCATTTCAATCCGTTCCTCCGTTTCCTGTATGATACAGGGACTATTCCTCTGTATTTCCTGCACTCCAGGGATTCTTGATTGGTATCTCCTGCTCGCCCCAAAGGGCATCTATATCCGCACCTGTTCCATCGGATGCTCACGGCTTGCGACATGGATCGGGATATCCCCTTCCTGATAAGGGCAGTTCGGATCCATGGCCAGTTCAGACATGACAGTCGCATAGGCCAGGTCTGCGTAATTATTGGTTTTGCTCAGATGTCCCAGATACGCCATCTTCATATGGTCATGGAGGATCTGGGACAGCAGCATGGCGCAGGCAATGTTGGACAGATGTCCTTTCTCCCCCATAATCCGGCGCTTGAGCGGATATGGATAAGGGCCTGCCTGCAGCATGTTTTCATCATGGTTGGCCTCCAGCAGGACCACGTCAAGATTCCTGAGATGGTTCAGCGTATATCGGTTATAACATCCCATGTCGGTTGCCACAGCTGCAGCCTGATTCCCGGATTCCACACGGTAGGCAACCGGATCCGCGGCATCATGGCTGATATGAAATGCTTCAATACGCATATCGCCGATGAAAAATGGCCGGTCCGCGTCGATGGGATGAAATAAATCCTCATCTACCTTCCCCAACGGGGCGTAGCGGAGGATCTGGCGGATCGTTGCCTGCGTGGCATAAACCGGAATATGCGCTTTTCTGCTCAGGACACCGAGACCGGCGATATGGTCACTATGCTCGTGTGTCACCAGAATACCGGTCAGGTCCCGGATACTGCGATCGATTCCATGTAAGGCTTCGGTAATCTTTTTGCAGGAAATCCCTGCATCAATCAAAACGGACGCACGATCCGTTCCAACATAGATACAGTTTCCGCTGCTGCCACTGGCGATACTATAAAAATCCAACGGTTCTATTCTTCCTTTCCTGCTGCCCTGGTTTCCGGCTTGATATCCGACTCAATTTCCGGCTTGATATCCAGGCGCAATTCCAATGCCGCGTCGATCTGCCGGAAAGTATTTTGAAGTCTTTCAGAAGAATTGTCAATCGTTACACTGCAGCTTTCCCGAAAACTTTGGTCAGAACGTTGGTTCGCCAGCATCTCCGTAATCTTCTCATCCGTATAGCCACGGCTTTGCTTCAGACGCCGCCTGCGTACAGCTTCATCCGCATAAACATACCAGATCTCATCACAGATCTCACCATAATTGTCCTCCAGGAGCAAAGCCGCTTCAATCACGATCAGCGGCTCATCCGGATGATTCCGGATCAATTCCCGGACACGCGCCTTCACCGCAGGATGGACAATCCGATTCAGAGCCTCCAACATGGCGCAATCATCGAACACAATCTCCGCGATCTTTTTCCTGTCAAATGTACCATCCGGAAGAAGAAGTTCCTGCCTTTGCATGCGCTCGGAAGCCTGCTCTGCCGTCTCCACCGGATGAATCACCTGTGAACCTTCCGGTTCCGTTGAGGCGGACACCTGTGAATTCTCCGGTTCTATATGAAACAGCCGAAGCATGTCGTGATAACACGCCTCTCCAGGCTGCTGAAGCTGCCGCGCAACCTCATCACATTCAATCAGATATGCCCCATACCTGTCTTTAAGATAGGCAAGAACAGTACTCTTACCGGCGCCCACGCCGCCCGTAATTCCCAAAACCATCTGCTTTTTCACTTCTAATGTGCCTCGTACCAGCTTGCGCCGGCATGCATATCAATCTCCAGCTTCACGCGCATGCTGGCAGCACCTTCCATCTCTTCTCGCAGGATCCGCTCGACCGCTTCCACTTCATCCAAGGCTGTCTCCACCAGCAATTCATCATGGATCTGAAGAACCAGGCGGGATTTTAACCCCTCCGCCCGCAGACGGTGATCAACTCCGATCATCGCGATCTTAATGATATCCGCGGCAGTTCCCTGGATCGGCGCATTCATGGCGACACGCTCTCCAAACTGCCTGCGCATAAAATTAGATTCTTTGAGCTCCGGAACCGGGCGGCGGCGGCCAAACAACGTCTTACAAAAACCCTGTGCCTTGGCATTTTTCACCGCATCATCCAGAAAGGTTTTGATACGCGGAAATGTCTTGAAATACTGCTGAATAAAGTCTGCTGCTTCTTTTTTCGTAATGGAAAGTCCCTGGCTGAGGCCGAACGAACTGATGCCGTATACGATTCCGAAGTTGACCGCTTTCGCATTGCGGCGAAGCTGGGGCGTGACTTCTTCCAGCGGTACATGAAAGACAGCACTTGCCGTAATCGCGTGGATATCTTCAGCAGAGTTATACGCCTGGATGAGCGCCTCGTCGCCGGACATATGCGCCAGCACACGCAGCTCAATCTGTGAATAATCAGCGTCAACAAACGTATATCCATCCTTCGGCACAAACACCTTGCGCAGCTCTCTGCCAAGCTCCGTACGCACCGGAATATTCTGCAGGTTCGGATCGGCAGAACTGATTCTTCCGGTCGCCGTGATAGTCTGGTTGAATTTCCCATGGATCCGTCCATCCGGGGAAATGAAAGCGGACAGCCCTTCTGCGTAGGTTGATTTGAGTTTTGTCAGCTGCCGGTATTCCAGGATGTCAGAGACAATCGGATAGTACTCTGCCAGCTTCTCCAATACATCCGCCGCTGTAGAGTACCCGGTCTTCGTTTTCTTCCCGCTGGGCAGATGCAGCCGATCAAACAGAATCGATCCGAGCTGTTTCGGGGAATTGATATTGAATTCCTCCCCGGCTTCCTGATAAATCCGCTGTTCCAGCTCATGGATCCGCCCCTGAAGCTTCACGCCATACTCATGCAGTTCCTGCGCCTTCACCGCAACGCCTTCCTGCTGCATACGGTAAAGCACGAACACCAGCGGCATCTCGATCTCATCAAACAGCCGGTCCATCTCCATCTGCTCAAGCGCTCTCCGGATCCCGGGTTCCGCCTCAAGCGCGGCACGGGCCGAAATGCACGTAATCGTCATCCAGTCCTCCGGCGTAAGGTCCTTGTCCTTCTTCTTCCCAAACAATTCATCGCGGGACGGTACCATCCTGCCCGCATAGGCCCCGGATAACAGATCATAAGAATAGACACCCTGCAAAGGATTCAGCAGGTATGCTCCGATCGCACAGTCAAAAAAGACACACTCCTGCCGGTCTATGCCATGAATGTCATTTTGGGCTTCCTCCTGGTTTTTTGCTGCAGTTGGATCTTTTGCTCCATCCAGATAATATAACTGCTCCTTCAGATCAATCGCGCAAATCTGATCCGCATTCTCCATCAGGATACGAAAAGCACTCGTATCCGATCCCTGCACATAAACCGTTCTATTCCCAAATGCCACGGCAAAGCCAAGTGCTTTTCCATCATAGGAAGCAATCTGAATCCCGGCCCTCCCGGCTGCAGAAGCCTCCTCCATCAACGCTGACACAGCACTCCGGTCAGAAGCATCGATCGCAACGGGGACATCCAAATCTGCATCCTGTTTTCCTGCAGCGTTGCTTTCCTCATTCGAATCCGCTTGCTTCCCTGCCTCTGCAGAAATATGTTCTGCTATTGAAATCCCTTCTGCACTTACGATACCCGATCCGTCAGCTGCCCCGGGGGCTCCTGCTGCTTTCGTTGCTTCTGCTGCTCCGGATACCTGCGCCATCCCGCCTGCTCCAGGCTCTCCCGCGGCTCCGGATTCTACTGCTATTCCCACAGCTCCGGATTCTACTGCTTTTCCCGCGGCTCCGGATTCTGATGCTGTTTCCGTTTCTCCAGCTGTGCCTGCTGCTCCAGGAATAGCTGACAGCTCACCTTTCATACCGGCAGAAAACTTCTTGATCATCGTCCGAAGCTCCAGCTTTTTACATAGTTCCAACGCCTTCTGCGTATAGAGTGCGGCATGATCTTGATCAATCCTGGCCGCCGACAGATCCAGTTCAAACGGCGCATTACGGTCAATCGTTGCAAGCCACAGAGAAAGCTGGGCATCCTCCCAGTAATCACGCAAAGAATTGCGCGCACGAGGCGGCTTCACCTTATCAAGATGCGCATATGCATTTTCAATGGAATGGAACTCGGATATGATTTTGACAGCCGTCTTTTCCCCAACCCCGGGAATCCCCGGAATATTGTCAGAGGCATCCCCCATCAACGCCTTCACATGGATGAATTCCTCCGGCGTAACCAGATACTTCTCCTGAACATCAGCGGCAAAATAATCCTCCACCTCCGTCCCGCCCTTCTTGGTTTTCGGAATTCTGATCTGCGTGTGCTCAGACGCCAGCTGAAGCAAGTCACGGTCACCTGAAATGATCCTGACTTCCAGCCCGTTTTCTTCCGCTTTCCTGGAGGCTGTGCCAATCAAGTCATCCGCTTCATAGCCCTCCAGCATCATCAGCGGAACCCCCATCGCCTGAAGCATTTCCTTCATCACGGGAATTTGCTCCCGCAGCTCATCCGGCATCGCGTGACGCGTCCCCTTATATGCCTCATATTTCTTATGGCGGAACGTCGGGGCACTCAGATCAAATGCAACTGCCAGGTACTGCGCCTTCTCCTCATCCAGAACCTTAAACAGAATATTCAGAAAACCATAAACCGCATTTGTGTGCACCCCCGAGCTGCTGCTCAGCAGCGGGATCCCATAAAATGCACGGTTCATAATACTGTGGCCATCGATCAGAACAATTTTATCACTCATGAGGAACATCCATCTCCGTCTAATAGTAACATCAATTGTCACAACAAGAATTGCTGCTGCACTGTTTTCTGCAACGCCTGTGAAGCAGCACCGTCTGCTGCACTGTTTTACTGCAACGCCTGTGCTGCAGCACCATCCGTTTCAGCATCATATGCTGCTATGCCATCTGCTGCTATATCACTTGCTGCTGCAGCGACAGGCACTTCCGTTTCCACCACCGGAATCATTTCCGTATGATGCTTGTCCATGTATGCGCCAGGCAGTCTGAACAATCCATACAGGGCCCAGGCGACACATAGCTCTGCGGCAAGTATAATTCCAACCTTCAGAATTCTGTTGCGATGCCTGATCCGCAGATACTTCCGGGAATCCTCCAGCTTCTGGCGCAGTTTCCGGGCATAATTATAATCCCCTCTCTCATCCACATTATTGAGGGTACGGTAAACAGAAAAATAGATTTCCAGCTCACCAAAACAATCCGGACAGCCCTGTACATGATCCAGGAATTCTTCCAGTTCCCGGTCTGACAGTACGCCCTCCAGATAAGGTCGAATCATCTGTTGTGCATTTACGCAATCCATACGCCTGATTCCTGCTTATTTTATTCTGCGCCCCACACCATTCTCTGCGCTTTATATCCTATCCACATCCAGCTCCACCGGACAATGATCCGATCCGAAGATCCCGGTGTGGATCTTCGCGTCAACAAGATTCCCGTCAATCCGGGAAGACGTGATAAAGTAGTCAATGCGCCATCCCGCATTCTTCTCCCTTGCGCGGAAACGGTAACTCCACCAGGAATATACGCCTTCGAGCTCCGGGTAAAAATGACGGAACGTATCTGTAAAGCCTTCTGCGAGCAGCTCAGTCATTTTCGCACGTTCCTCGTCCGTAAAACCAGCATTCCGGCGGTTTGATTTCGGATTCTTCAGGTCGATCTCCTCATGCGCGACATTCAGATCGCCGCAAAGGATCAACGGCTTTTTCGCATCCAGGCGCTTCAGATAAGCCTTGAAATCGTCCTCCCACCGCATCCGGTAATCCAGACGCTTCAATTCATTTTGCGAGTTCGGGGTATAGCAGGTCAGAAAATAAAACCCGGGATATTCAAGTGTGATCACTCTTCCTTCATGATCATGCTCCTCAATCCCGATGCCATAACGCACATTCAGCGGCTCTTCCTTTGCAAAAACCGCCGTGCCGGAATATCCCTTCTTTTCCGCATAATTCCAATACTGATAATACCCCGGCAGACTCAGATCAATCTGTCCTTCCTGCAGCTTCGTCTCCTGCAGCGCAAACAAGTCAGCATCCATGCTCCAGAAGATTTCCTCAAACCCTTTTTCTACACACGCCCGCAACCCGTTCACATTCCAGCTGACAGCTTTCATAACACACCCCCTATGCTCAAGTCTCAAATTCTGGAGCTCTTACCACTCGCCCCCTGGCATTTATCCCTTTATTCTTTTATTCTTTTATTCTTTTATTCCTTTATTCTTTCGGCTATTCTGTATCTTTATTCCTTTTCCAATATCTTTTATCCCTTATCCAATATCTTTTATCGCTTATCCTTTTGCTTTTGTTTTCCGACAACTTCATAATAAGAATCTCTTCAGGATATAGATTTCTTCAGATGAATCCATGCATAGTGCCCTTGTCTGGTTTTCCGGGATTTGCGTCAGACAGGCCTCCCCATGTAGCAGGCAATTCCTAATTCATCCATGTCCCATCCGCCCATGGGCTGTCAGAATAGTGCTTTCCAAAATCATATTTTGTACTCGCGCATACATGATAAGGTTCCATCCGCGCGTCTTTCCTCCAGAACGCTTCATCCGAAACCAGGAAAAACGTATAGTCATATGGGTTTCCCGGAACATCCGTGTCAAATGCCGTCACATCCACGTTATACCAGTTCCCATCAATCTGCACCTGATTCCAGGCATGGCTTTTTGTACATACATAACGGCATGGAACAGAAGTCCCGGCCATCATGAAATCAAAGGTTTTCGCATAGTGGTAACACTGTCCGACATGATTGGACAGCATAGAATAATCTGCGCCATTCGTAACCACGTAAGACGCATAATCGCTCAGCCACTTCGCTACGGCAAGACATTGCTCTTCCGGGCGCATGTCAGGCGTAATCAGCTGCGAAAGCACCTCCGACCTCATTTTCAGATATGCATCATCCTCAGCCGATTTCCTGATGACAAGCTGATAGGTCAGTTTTATAGAACCACTCTTTGCCGTGACCGTAACTGTGCCCGGCTTTCCCATAAAAGTCACAACCAGCTGCCCGATCCGCCCCGACGTAGTGGTCGAGGTAATGCTATTCCCATCCTTGTAAAGCAACGCCTTCTCCGGATCACTGACCGACCACGTCCAGGTCTTCGTCTGCCCATTCATCACAACCAGGTTATAGAACTGTCCCGTCTCGATCTGTACCCCGTCATGATCCGCTTCATAGCAGAAAATGAACGGCTTCTCCGCCTTCCGGCCATTCACCGTTACATAGCACTTCAATTCACTGTCACCGGCCTTCGCCAAGATCACGGTATATCCCATGTGCGCCGCCTTGACCACACCGCTCCGGGAAACAGTCGCCACGTAAGGATTGCTGGAAGTCCAGGTCACCTTCTTACTGTAATTTTTCACCTTCAGCTGACTGCTCCTGCCGGTAATTGTCGTAAGCCTGGTCCGGCTCAGCACCGGACTATGATCAGCACCGCGTACCGGAGCCGGAAGAACCAACAGACACAGCATCAGGCATAACATCAGGCATGGCACAAAAAGCCCCCGGGCAAACATCCCCCTGTGGCCGCCTGATCCTTTCAACAATGAATCGCCCTGCATTCTTGTAATCCTCTCTATACTGTATCTCTGTATCTGTATCTCTGTATCTGCTTCTCCATCTGCTTCTCCAGATACAGCCCTACCTCTTTTGATTCTCCACCAGCTTGTTCTAACGCTGTCTCTTCAGCTATTATTTCTGATCCATCTGCTTCTTCCGACGCCAACGCTTTTGACATTTCTTCAATTATTAAACAGCAAACAGCAATCTGGCAGGCACATGTCAATTATGACAGATTCCGCCAGTCTGCGCAACATACAGGATTCGAATTCCTCTTAACCTGCATGATACTTTTTCTTAATTTTCCTGATTCTCATCTGCCTGATCACACACATAGGGGGCCATGCTACCCGAACGCTTGACTATATACGCATGATGTTTATAATCTGGTCTTAGGCATATTGTCAGTCTTTTTATGAGGTATATGCGATGAAACTGATCTATCCGGCGATCTTTACGCCGTATTTTGATGAGGGCGGATACGATGTGACAATACCGGATCTGCCTGACTGCACTGCTTCCGGAGATACTCTGGAGGACGCCATTGAGGATGCAGTGAATCAGGCAAGCGGCGTGATCCTTTCCATTATGGAAAAAGGAGGCGAAGTGCCACCTGCTTCAGAATATCAGGAGATCCAGCTCGATGATCCGGACGACTTTATCTCCCTGATCGTGCTGGACATGGGCGCCTACTCGGATGCGCATGCTGTAAAGTCAGTCCGTAAAAACATCACAATCCCTTCCTGGCTCAACGCATACGGAGAAGCGCATCATGTGAACTTCTCCAAGGTACTTCAGGAAGCCTTGCTGTCGATGACACAGAAAAAATCTGAACGACGAGATCACGGTCAGCAGAAGCAAGATGGTTCAAAAAGCTAACTCCCGCTTAGGCAGTCGGGACATCTTTTGCTCAAAATCACTCCAGCCTTTGAAATTGCTCAAACTCCTGCCTTTGAAACAGCAGATAGCGCGAACGTAACCAGGAACAACATATAACTATCTCTTCTATGATTCAGATGCTTTTAGCAACCAAGTATGATGCAAAGGCAATATTGACCTTGCCACTCAATTATACTATACTATAAACGTTCTTGCCGGTGTGTCGGAATGGCAGACGAGGAAGACTCAAAATCTTTTGTAGGCGACTACGTGTGGGTTCGAGTCCCACCACCGGCATTAAACAGCAAATCCGCATAGATACTGGAAAAGTTCGAAAATACCAGTGTTTATGCGTTTTTTTGTACCCTGTTTTAACTGTAAAACCACGAGAATTGTCGAGGGGAATGGCACCGTCGTTCAGGAACTCACGTAGCTGCCGTTCTCTGTTCAGGACATCTGATAACAGATCACTTGAGAGGTACTTAACCGATTGCTTTTTCATATACCTTTATGATACTGCAGGACGCTTGTAAAAAGGTCGCCGGAAAAGCGACATTTTTCGGGGTCAGGATTCTTATCCCCCCGCTTCATTTTGCCCACTAACTGCCCACGAAAAGCAAAAAACCTCAGAACCCTTGATGAATAAGGATTCTGAGGTTTTCTGCAGAGCCGGAAATGGGACTCGAACCCGCGACCTACGCATTACGAATGCGTCGCTCTACCAACTGAGCTATTCCGGCACTTTGCTGCTATTTCGCTGCAACGATGCTATTATATACGCTGTCAGCTTCTTTGGCAAGTATTTTTTTAGCCGATTCAGCGCATCATCTGCCATCATCTGACTGTCATAGTAATCTGATTGCTCAGTTTCTCTTCCGGACAATATGTATACTGTATGTCCTTCGCTACGCTCTTCAGGACGGAAAGTGGAAGCTGATCCTTCCGCATGGTAGCATCTATCCCTTTTCCACCATAGCGAACCGTATACACTACTTCCTCTGTTTCTTCCGAGGATTCAATGATCACACGAATATCCGGCGTCTTAAGAATCGGAACGATCAGCTGCTGGACGGTCTCTTCAAATATCAGCTGCAGATGCATATCTATCTTGCGCGGAATCTGGTTTTTCTCACAGTACCGGATGATCTGAGCCTGTATCCCCGGGAAATCAAAATTGCTTTCGTGGATCTCCACCTCCAGAACCTGCAGTCCCCGGATAAAAACTCGTCATATCCCGTCTTCCAAATGTCCTCTTCACCATTATGCCTCTTATGGCTTCACCTGCTCAAGGGCTTAACGGATGAAACAGGGGACGGTTCTCCGTTTCATCACATCTGCTTCCGTACTATCTTATACTCATCTGCGTTCCGGTAGTACGGGCAGCCTTTGTAATCTCCCTGTATAATCCTGCTGTAATCATCTTCATCCATCCGGCAATCACAGACATATTCTTCATAGTCCTCATCATAGATGAGGTAAGCACAGACGATGCATATACTGTCCACTCGTTTCACACCCTCTCAAATGCCATGCGTGGATCCTTGTCCTCATGGACCCGGATACGACAGCATAATCGGCTCCGGAATGAATAATGGACATAATATGGCAGTTTTCTGAATGGCGGGAATATAAGCGGCAGCATCATTTCCTCTGCTGAAAAGCCTGGCCTCCATGCAAGCTTGCTTGCGCGTGGCGGGAAAGGGTGTTGGCGCGCTTTACATTCAGTCCTTCCAAAAGCTAAGCTTTCGTTCGTCCAATCCGATCTTCCCCGCTCTGAATTCCGGGTTCTGCCCGGCCTTTGACTGACGCTCATAATCTTTCAGAGCGTCTCCCACAGTCCGGTACAGAACAAAGCAGCAGGGAAGATTGATGATCGTCATCAGTCCCATGGTAATATCCGCTGCCGCCCATGCTGCATCCATCGGTATGATCGCTCCAACAAAAATCACTCCCGCACAAACTATATAGAACAACTTAGTAAAAAGAGATGATGGTTTCTTTTTTCCGTTCAGGTAGATCAAAGCATTCTCAACATAATATAGATTTCCGATCAGCGTTGTGAAAGCAAACAGGATCATCGCAAGTGTTATAAACAAAGGTCCCAACGACCCGAACACCGTTGACAGCGCATTTTGCACGTAAGGCGTTCCATTGACTTCTGAAGAAATCTCCACCCCTGAACTTAAACACATGAAAGCCGTTGCCGTACAAAGCAGCATCGTATCAATATATACAGATACTGTCTGTACCAGTCCTTGCTTAACCGGATGGGTAACCATCGCGGAAGCAGATGCGTTTGGTGCCGAACCCACGCCTGCCTCATTGGAATATAATCCGCGCTTGATCCCGTATATCATGCAGGAGCCGGAGATTCCTCCAAAGATTGACCGAAAGTCAAATGCATCCTGAAAGATTTGCTGAAACATTGCAGGAACATTCCGGATATGAGCCAGAATTACAATCAGCGAAAGTGCCACGTAGAAAAGTCCCATAAAAGGAACCATGATTTCAGTCAGACGCACCATCTTTTTCCCGCCGCCCATCACGCACCATCCGACCATCAACGCGATCACTGCTCCGACAATCACGGGGGTGATGCCAGGTCTGTAAAAGCTGTACGCCGCAAAGGTTGACTGGAGATTGTACGAACAAAGAAGATTAAACCCAAACGCGTAGGTGGAAATCAGAAACACGCAGAACACTGCTGCAAGAAACGGTGAATGCAACGCCTGCTCTATGTAATAAGCCGGGCCGCCATAACAGCCACCATCCTCCCCCCTTCGTTTGTAGATCTGAGCAAGTGTGCTCTCCACAAATGCGGAAGCTGCTCCGATGATACACATCAGCCACATCCAGAAAACCGCGCCGGGACCGCCCAGGCAGATCGCAGTGGAAACCCCAACGATGTTCCCTGTTCCAACACGGGAAGCAGTGGAAATCATCAATGCCTGGAAAGACGATACATGCTGTTTGTCTACAGGCTTCTCCATGACCAGTCTGCATGCTTCCCGAAACAGACGGATCTGTACGAAGCGTGTCCGAAATGTAAAATACAGTCCTGCCACACCCAATATGATAATCAGGACAGGATAATACATCACATCATCAATCTTTGATAAAATACCTAACATCACAAAACCATCTTCTTACTATGTGATTGATTTTTGAGCTGTGCTATCGGATGAAAAGACAAGCAAGATGTACAAGTTATTTTGTAACAGATCCTTAAATGCTTAAGATTTCATATCCCCAATTGAAAAATCCCGGAAGTATTGTGATCAACAACACTCCCGGAAACAACATTATTTATGATTCAAGTATTCTCAAAACCACACTCAACTGTTCTTCTGTCGTTCAGTATTGCGGCAGGCTTGTCGGGAACTGCTCCGGGTGATCTCTTTACACGCTTTTTTGATCAGCAGCTTCTCCGATATAAGAGTCGATTACATCATTCGGCAATTCGGACAGGATCAGCGCGATATAGGTATAAGTCATATGGTTCCGGATAATCTCACTATCATCCTTTATTTTTTCTTCAGAACTGTTGCCGGTTAATTCTTTCGGAATAAAATCGAAATCCTCTTCATAATTTCTGTTATAACGAAAATACTTGTAAACACGCTGGAAACGCTGATACTGCTCCGGTTGGTTCAACTGCATGCCGATACGGTCATAAATGATCTCAAATCCGGTTTTATCCAGATCATCGCCGACCGGTACATCAGGCACGATATCTTCAGCGCTGTCAAAGCTGAACATCTTCATGCCATTGCCAGTCAGGTAGTCACGATAGTAATTCGGCGTTGCGAAGGAATAGCAGAAGATGGAATCACGCTCCGCCAGATCCGTACTCTGGATGCCGACCAGGGAAGCGTTGGCTGCGCCATAGCTGTGTCCGGTAATAAACAGAGTCGTATTCTCTTTGGTTAGCCCCTGCGAATAGATGTACTCACGGAGCGTGTTTACACTTACCATTCCCGCTTCATGAAAACCGTCTAACTGGGATTTAACATCAGAAATCAGATCTGCTATGGATGAAGTGCCGCGATAGATCGCTGCCACGACATACTTGCCATGAACCGGCTCTTTACTCCTTGCAAACACCATGGCGGCACAGGAGATATTCTCCTCCTCTCCGAAGTAATAATGGACAATATTCTCGAACCCGAGCTCGCTCAGATTGCTTTCAACCAGACTCCAGGCATTGTCTCCGATCAGACACTCAATATTTGTAGCAAGGATGAGAGCCATAATGGTCAGATTAAAGTTCGGATCATCATTGGGATTCGCATAATCCAGATCCGACCAGTTCCAGACAACATTGATCGTATCTGACATGAAAGGCATGCTGATCCTGCGGTCTTCCCCCCTCTCGGCTGGAACCTTTTCCTGGTCTTCCTTCGGTTCTTCGAATATGTTCTCCCAGGAACCGGATAATGCATCCATGGTTTACTCCGGCATCATTAACTCGGAATCAAAAAGATCTGAATCAAGCTGTACCTTTGTTTTCATTGTCATCCCTCCTTATCTCAATATGGTAATCTGAAAGCGGCTCAGACCAACCGATATACATCTATGAATCCTCTGGTTTCCAAAACCTCCCTGCCCTGCAGAAAGAAGCTCTGCATCGATCCATATATGGTTTCATAGTAGCACAATCTCGAGATTTTTGGGAAACAAATCTTCGCCGATGCTCTTGTCACTTTGGTGATACTTTTTTCATCTGTCGTTTGACTTATTATCACCACAGCGATATAGTCGAGGATAAACGGAGGGCTGAACAATGGACAAACTGATTACCATTTACCACGGCTCAAAACAGATTGTGGAAGTACCGACTTTTGGCCTTGGCAGAAAGTACTGAGCTCGCGAAACGCTCCGGAGTATCCCTCCGTTCCATTCAGATGTACGCATTTGTACTTCTACAGTGTGTGCATCTACAGTGCATTCTGACCCTATGCTTCAATATTCGCCAATTTCCTCATCGCAG
>CAMORF010000010.1 GCA_946623485.1 uncultured Clostridia bacterium | reverse complement strand
AGAGGCAGCTGAAGCTCCTGCATATGACGCTGCGCAGGAGGCAGCCGGAGAAGCGGAAGATGCATTTTTCAATGCTGAGGACAGCACTGCGATGAATGCTGCTGCCACAGGAGCCGCAGCGATGAATGATACCGCTGCCACAGAATCGGCAGCCATGCCGAACCCATTTATTGAAACAAAGACACTGGAAGAAGCCCAAAAAGCAGCAGGCTTTTCGATCACGCTTCCGAAATTGGATACAAACTATGACTCGCTGGTTTATCGTGCGATGGAAGGCAGGATGATCGAGGTCATCTACCTGGATGAATATGGCCGGGAATGCTGCCGGATCCGCAAAGGCCTGAACATGGAGGACGACATTAGCGGCATCTACTATGAATATGCGGAAACAAAGGAACTGAAAACCGACGACGGCATCCGGGTAACGGTTTATGGAGAAAATGCCAAAGGAGACCGCTGGGAAACTGCGGTCTGGACGAAAGATGCTGATGCCAAAACGCATTATTCCTATTCCATCTACAACGGAAAGAGCACGTTTACGACGGACGAGATCCTGCGGATTGTGCAGGTGATGAGTAAGTAAGATAAAAGAAAAACAGTAGGTTTGTTTCCGCCTGATGCGGCGGGGAATCTATGATAAGCCGAACCTCCACTCCCCGCAGGCCGGGCAGCGGAGGTTTGGTTTATGTTATAGTAAACGCTTTTTTTAAATGCGTTTACTATAATATGCGAATGCTCGGCGAATGCTCGTTCGATCCACATGCGCGGGAGGCTTGAATCCGGGCCTGAGGTTATGGTATTATTTAGACAAGTGAAACCTGGCCGTTTGATCAGGCGTTGTTATGAGAATTATCAGGCGTTGTTACAAGAATAATCAGATGTTGTTACAAGAATAATCAGGCGTTGTTACAAGAATAATCAGACGTTGTTACGAGAATAGTCAGGTGTTGTTGCGAGAATCATCAGGATCTGTCGTTCAATCAGCTGTGCAGACCGCGCAGGTGATTGATCAGGTGATTGATCGACAGGTCTTTCGTTTCGGGATGAAGAGGGAGGATCAGAACATGGCAATGCAGATGGGCTTTCGCTGGTATGGCGAGGGCAACGATAATATTTCTCTTGGCGATATCCGGCAGATCCCCGGCGTCAGCACGATAGTGTGGGCACTGCATGACAAGATGCCGGGGGAAGTCTGGCAGCCGGATGAGATCGGGAAGGTGGTTGGCCAGATCCGGGAGGCGGGATTCAATGCCGATGTCGTGGAGTCGGTCAATGTCCACGATGACATTAAGATCGGCCTGCCCAGCAGGGATGGATATATCGAAGCCTATCGGCAGACCATCCGCAACCTGGCTCCTTTTGGCGTAAAGGTGATCTGCTATAACTTCATGCCGGTGTTTGACTGGACACGTACGAACCTGTTCCATCCGCTTGGCGATGGCTCGACTGCCTTGTATTACGAGGCGGGGATGATCCAGGATGACCCAAAGGCAATGGCAGACTATGTGATGGGATTTACCGAGAAGTATCATATGACATTTCCCGGCTGGGAACCGGAACGCATGGCCCGGCTGGACGAGCTGTTTGAGAAATACAAAGATGTGACCCGGGAAAAGCTCTGGGAGAATTTCCGGTATTTCCTGGAAGCGATCCTGCCAACCTGTCATGAATGTGACATTAAGATGGCAGTGCACATGGATGATCCGCCATGGGATATCTTCGGACTGCCGCGTCTGTTTCAGGATGAGGAAAGCATCGACTATTTCCTCCGGCTGGTGGACGATCCATACAACTGCCTGACCTTGTGCTCCGGATCTCTCAACGCAAATCCGGACAATGACGTGGCAGCGATCGTGCGGAAGCATTGTGACCGCATCGCCTTTGCCCATATCCGCAATGTAAAGCATTTCCCGAATGGCGACTTCTCCGAAACCAGCCACAGGGATTGTGATGGCGATACCGGGATCCTGGATATCCTGCGCGCGTACCATGACTGTGGTTTCAACGGTTACATCCGTCCGGACCACGGCCGGCATCTGTGGGATGAAAAGCCGGGCAATGTGCGTCCGGGCTACGGGCTGTATGACCGTGCCCTCGGGATTATGTATATGCTGGGCGCCTGGGATCTGATGGAGAAGGAGGACAGGGAAAGATGATTCTCAGCAGGGAAGGATTGGCGGACCGCGCGAAGTGGGAAGAGAAGGGCTACAGGCTTCCGCAATATGACGTCGCCGCGGTGGCGGAAAAGACCGTTTCATGCCCGGTATGGCTGCATTTTGGCGCAGGAAACATCTTTAAGGCATTTCAGGCGGACGCATGCCAGAGGCTTCTGGATGCAGGCCTTGCGGGATGCGGCATCATCGCCGCTGACCGGCGCAGGAAGGGGCCGGAGAAACATGACAACCTTGTGATCAAGGTTACGCTGAAGGCGGATGGCAACGTAGAGAAGGCTGTGATCGGATCGATCGCCGAGAAAGTCTATGTCTACGGGGATGAGGCGCGTCTGAAGGAGATCTTTGAGCAGCCGTGCCTTCAGATGGTATCCTTCACGATTACTGAGAAAGGATATGCCATCCAGGATGAGAAGGGCGTTTTGCTGCCGGATGTGGCTGCGGACCTGAAAGCGGGGCCGGACTGTCCCTCCACCTATATGGGGCGGATTACTGCTATGCTCCTGGCGCGGTACAAAAAGAACAAAGCGCCGCTGGCGATGGTCAGCATGGACAATTGTTCCCACAATGGTGACAAGCTCAAATCAGTCATCACCTGCTTTGCCAGGGCGTGGGGAGAGGAAGGATTTCTGCGCTGGCTGGAGGAGAGCGTCAGTTTTCCATGGTCTATGATCGATAAGATTACGCCGGGGCCGGCCGATGCGGTCGCCGCCATGCTGGAAAAGGACCAGCTTCCCGCAGACACGCCATTTGTCAACGCGGAAGAGAGCGAATACCTGGTGATTGAGGATGATTTCCCCAATGGGCGGCCGTGCCTGGAGAAGGCAGGGATCTATTTTACTGACCGCGAGACGGTAGACAAGGTGGAACGGATGAAGGTCTGCACCTGCCTGAACCCCTTGCATACGGCGCTGGCCGTGTTTGGCTGTCTTCTGGGATATCGTCATGTATGGCAGGAGATGCAGGATGAGGATCTGAGGAAGATGGTCGAGATCATAGGCTACCGCGAGGGCCTGCCCGTGGTGACGGATCCCGGCATCATCAAACCCCAGGAATTCATCGACACAGTGGTCCATGAGCGTATCCCGAACCCATTTCTGCCGGATACGCCGCAGCGCATCGCTATGGATACCTCGCAGAAGCTGCCGATCCGTTTCGGGGAAACAATCAAAGCGTACCTTGCGTCAGACCGGCTGGAGGTACAGGATCTTCGGCTGATTCCGCTGGTACACGCCGGATGGCTGCGCTATCTGATGGCGGTGGACGACAACGGGAATGCCTTTGAGCGCTCCCCGGATCCGCTTCTGGAGGCTGCCGGAAGCTATGTTTCCTCTTTCCGTCTGGGAGAAAAGCCGGATGCCGGGGCGCTTGAGCCGCTTTTGAGAAATGCGTCGATCTTCGGTGTTGACCTGGTCGAGGCAGGGCTTTCGGAAAAGGTGACGGGTTATCTGGAGAAACTGATGGCAGGAACCGGCGCTGTCCGCAGGACACTGCATGAGACGGTGATAAAGGCGGAGGCGAACCTATAAACAGAACGAAACTTAACGGTTTTGTCATAGGTTGCACATAAAATGGACACAGAAAACCGTTATGCTATGAACTGTACAGCAGACACACAAACACTTTTCATAACTCACGCCGGCCAGGCAGCTGGCCGGCACTCCCTCTGAGGAGCAGCATAAGCGGTTTTTATAAACTACTTTTTTCATAACTCTTCCGGCAGACGAGAAACAGCCTGCCGGGCTCCCTCCAAAAAGATGAAGGCTCCGTTCCGGCGAAACGGAGCCTTTGTCTTATTCAGAAAGCTATTTCCGGGCAGATCCTTAGGATCTGTTACAAAATAACTTGTACATCTTGCTTGTCTTTTCATCCGATAGCACAGCTCAAAAATCAATCACATAGTTAGAAATCATCATGGCACAATAAGGCCTGCCGCGGTATAATGGATGAACAATACGGCAGTATGGACGGTTGAAAATGGCCGCCAAAGGGGAGGTGCCATCTATGATGTTTTCCCGGATCAAAAGGAATAGTCTGACGAAGAAACACCTGCCGGCGCGCGTGCGTGCAGGGCAGCTTTCCCATGCGATTGGACGGGAGGCGTTCTGCGTGCCCGGAAGGCTTCTGGCATTGATGGTGTTTCTTATTTGGGCTGTTTTGTTTGCACTGCCCGGGGCGGCATGCATGGCAGCGGAGGAGAATTCCCCGGTTGATTTTGTCCTGGTGCTGGATAACTCAGGGACGATGGCAAAGTCCGACCCTGAGGGACTGACTGTTTCAGCGGCGAAGATGTTCATTGATATGCTGCCGCACAAGAATGCCCGGGTGGCCGTGGTCGAGTTTGGCTCTGATTATGGGGCAGATGCGTATGATCCGGAACAATATACCAATTACGTGAGCGTTCCTTTCCCGCTTTCCGACATCACTTCTGTCAGCCAGAAGCTGGCATGTAAAAAAGTGATCGGGGGCCTGACGCAGGATGGGGAATACACGCCGGTGGGCTATGCGTTCCGCGCAGCCTGTGATGTTCTGGAAAAAGGCGGCGCCAATCCGGGGGATGCAGGCATTCTCCTGATCAGCGATTTCCGGGTTACAGGCCAGAAGCATGAGGATTTCCTGGACGGCGGCTACAGCTACCAGTCCCTGGAGGACGCTGCGGAGATTGCCCGAAAGAATGAATGGCCGGTCTATACATTGGAGATGAATACAGACGGCCGGAATGACAATCCTTCTGATTACCGGGAGCGGATCGGCGCAAGGCTGAGGAGCCGGATCCCGGATCTGGCGGGGAACGGGGATTACCTTTCCTTGAAAAACGCGGGACAGGCGCAGACCTTGTTCGCGAGGATCTTTGAACAGTTTTTTGACCCGAACGGTCAGGATCAGGCTGAGACGCAGAACCGGACCACAGATGACAACGGCATTGCGGTATTCCCGTTTTCCGTTGGGGAGATGGTCGCGGAGCTGAATGTTACCCTGACCTGTGATAAGAGCTCTTCGATCAGGAGCATTGAGCTTGGCCACGGCGGCCAGATGCAGGCCTATGACCTGACCGCATATACGGAACCCATCCAGGAAGATGACAGGACGGTCACCAAGGAAGACCGGTACGTTACCGTGAAGCTGATGCTTCCGGCGCCGGATGATGACTGGCAGGTGGTGGTCCACGGGGATGCCAGGACGCAGCTTGGCATGTATGCGCTGTCGATCCATGACATGGCGTTTCAGCTTGGGGTCTCGGCCGGGGACATGACGGAAGCAGCGGATTCTGCAACGGCTGCGCCCATGGGTACGGTTCATTTCAGCGCGTCTTACATGTATGACGGACGCCGTTACAATGCCAACAAGGTATACTCCACTTATGGGGCTGTGCTGGAGATTGAGGGAAGCGGCCAGCAGATCCCGATGATGGCAGGAAATTCCGAATATTATATCGACCTTGCGTTTGACGTTCCGGGCACTTACAGGCTGAAGGCGATTGTCAGCGGCGATACCTTCCGGACCGGCAGCATTGAATCCGGTACGTGTACGGTGACGGTGGAAGGCAGCGCGGCTGAAAGCGTGGAGACGGAAGCGCAGACAGAGCCGGAAACCGAACCGGAGACAGAGCCGGAGGCTGCGCCGAACAGTCCGGTGGAGCTTTTCGGCGGTGATCTTTCGTGGAAGATTGTCATGGAACAGGATGCTGTTCCCGGATTCCTGAAACGGTTCGCGGGGCTTCCCGGCGACGGGGATCAGGATGGAAATGTGCGGATTGAATGGGCAGAGCATTTTGTGGATCCGGATGGAACCACTCCCGTGGTCGAGGTAACGGCAAATGACCCGGAGGGGGCGTTTACCGTGACGCAGGATGAGAATGGCATGACGCTGCATGCGGACCGGCCGGGAGAGGCGAGCTTTACGGTGGTTGCTTCTGACGCGGGCGACCCGTCGGCCCAGGCAGTCATGAACGTGAATGTCACCTCATACCGGGCCAGGGATCAGGCAATGCGGAAGATCCGCATTCCTGCCATTCTTCTTGTGATCGTGTTGATTATTGTGGCAGTTGTCGTCATCCGCAAGATCAGGAACCGATGACAAAGCAGAAAGTTGCGCACGGCAAAGGAGCGGAAAGAAATTGGGGAATAAGCTCAAAAAACTGTGGGAAAGCATCGTCGTGAAGACCATCCTCGCGATTGTGGCAGTGCTTGGCATCTTTGCGGCAGTCGTGAGCATGATCGGCTATACGGAGGTCACGGACGCGCTCCTGGAGCAGTATGCGGACGGGGCGTTCCGCACGGCCGGAATCGCATTGCATTTTACGGACCCGAACCGGATAGAGGAATACCTGGCCAGCGGCGGCGAGGGGGAAGAGTACGAGTCTGCTTTAAAACGGCTGCAGCAGATCTGCAATTCATCCGGATCGACATTTGTCTATGTGATTGTTCCGGATCGGTCTGACTACCGGCATATTCAGTTTCTGTTCTCGACGATGAATCAGAAGACGAACTACTCCCGTTTTCCTTTTGGCTATGTCAGGGAGACGACCAATGATGAGTATGCTTTGAAATATAAAAGGCTTTGTGAGGAGGGTTCTGCCCGGGAGCTGGTCATCCGGGACCAGGGGTACATCGAGACGGATCCCCATATTACCGCTATTGTACCGCTGATTAATTCGGATGGAGAGGTGACTGCGCTGATGTGCGTCCAGCGCCAGATGGAAGAATTGATTACGGTGCGGAACTCCTATATCAATAAGGTTTTGCTGGCGATGATCTTTGCGGCGGTCGCGGTTATCCTGGGCCTGAGCCTGTACCTGAACCACTCGGTGCTCCATCCGGTCCGGATCATTGCTGCGGAGGCATCCCGCTTCGCGTCGGAGAATATCACGACCGGAGAAAAGCTCACCAGGAAGATCCGCAGGAGGGATGATATCGGCCATCTCGCGAACGCGATCGACCAGATGGAGGAGCAGGTGCACAATTATGTGAATCACCTGACTTCCATCACGGCAGAGCGTGAGCGCATCAGCACAGAGCTTGAGCTGGCGGCCAGGATCCAGGAGGATATGCTGCCGAATATCTTTCCCGCATTCCCGGAACGTGCGGACTTTGATATCTATGCGTCCATGAACCCGGCAAGGGAGATCGGCGGTGATTTTTACAATTTCTTCCTGGTGGACGAGAACCATCTGTGCCTGGTCATGGCAGATGTGTCGGGAAAAGGCGTTCCGGCGGCGCTGTTCATGATGGCCTCCATCATTGTGCTGTTTGACAATGCCATGCTGGGGATGGCGCCTTCCGAGATCCTGGAACGCGCGAATGACGCAATCTGCATGACCAACCGGGAGGATATGTTTGTCACGGTATGGCTCGGGATCCTGGATCTTCGGACAGGTGTCATGACTGCTGCCAATGCCGGACATGAATATCCCATGATCCTGGATGGCAGCGGGCAATTCACCCTGCTGAAGGATCGGCATGGATTTGTGGTCGGAGGCATGCGGGGAATGCGGTACAAGAACTATGAGGTCAGGCTGGAACCGGGCGCAAAGCTGTTTGTCTATACCGACGGAGTGCCGGAAGCCACGAACCGTGCCGGGGAGATGTTTGGCACAGGCCGTACTTTGGATGCGCTGAACCAGAATCCGGCTGCATCGCCGGAGGAACTGCTGGCCAACGTAAAACGATCGGTGAGTGCATTTGTCGGAGATGCGGAGCAGTTTGACGATATGACCATGCTCTGCCTGGAGTACAAAGGGAAGCCGGAGTGAGAAAGCGGACTGAGGAGTCAGATTGAGCAGTGTATTGAGAAAGCGGACTGAGGAGTCAGATTGAGCAGTGTATATTGAGAAAACCAGAGAGACACCTGCGGTGGCTCAAGGCCTATGGGCAGGCCTGCTGAAGGCATATCAAAGCAGGAATGATACGGACCGGCTGATCTTTGTCTGCTGCAAAGGCGGCTCCCGGTGCAGGGTACAGATGTACGCAAAAACGAGCACCGGAGACATCGGGAGCAGTATTCCTTCCTGGAAGGAGATTCTGAGCTGTGACGGCTACGCAGGTCGGAACGGGATCGGGAAACAGGCAGAAGGAGACTTCAAAACGCCCGACGGAACCTTCCGGTGCGTGGAAGCGTTTGGTATTCTGGAGGATCCCGGGACGCAGGTCCCTTATACAAAGCTGATGCCTTACCACTACTGGTCCCGCGAACCGGAAACCTATAACAGGATGGTTGACATGAGAAAGCTTCGGCGCATCCCGGACGGGGAGCATCTGATCGACATGGATCCGGAGTATCATTATGCGCTTGTGATCGGATATAACCCCGGAAATATCGTCGGAAAGGGATCGGCGATCTTCCTGCATTGCACAGGAAGCAACCCTTATACAGCCGGCTGCATCGCGGTATCAGAGGCGGACATGAAGACCGTCCTGAAGAACGTAACGGCCGGAACCCGGATCTGCATCTATCCGGAATAGCATCCGGATCGGTTTTACCCGGTATAGCGCCCCATGTGGCTTTCCATGATCTGCCTGACCTCGCCGGAGGCATGTTCGAAGGCATCTACGATGGCCGGGTCAAAATGCGTTCCCCGCCCTTCCTTGATGATCGCCATTGCTTTTTCAAAGGGGAACCCGTCTTTATAGCTGCGCTTGGAAACCAGCGCGTCAAACACGTCCGCCACGGCCATGATCCGTGCGGAGAGCGGGATATCGGTTCCGGAAAGCCCGTCCGGATAGCCGGTTCCGTTCCATTTCTCATGATGGTAGTGTGCCAGGTTCCGTGCCTCCTGCAGATAGCCGGAATTCTCCTCAGACACCATGTCAATCGCGCTGGTAATGATCTCACTGCCGGCGGTTGTGTGGGTTTTCATGATTGCAAACTCTTCATCGGTCAGCTTGCCGGGCTTGTTGAGGATCGCGTCCGGTACCTGGATCTTTCCGACATCGTGGAGCGGCGCGGAATTGATGACATCCTGGATGAAAGCATCTGTCAGCTGATCCTCATAGACATGTTCCCTTCTAAGCTCGCGCATGATGACGCCCGTATATGCGGCGGTTTTCCGCACGTGCTCTCCCGTATTCTGATCCCGGCTCTCAACCATGTCCGCCAGCACCAGGATCATGCCGTTCTGCAGCTTGCTGATGGTCTGTGCCTGCGATTGCGTCCGGGCAATCATCTTAGCCATATGGGCAGTTGTGTCGGACATGTCCCGGGTGCTTTTCACTATGGCAGTATACAGGTTTTCGATCTCGTCATGTGTATGGATCTCCAGGTCTTCAATGCTTCGGACTGCGTTTACCCGGGCAGCCTCGCTCTCGTAGGAAGCCTGGCTGGCAATCGCAGCCATACTGTTGATCGGTGTGACCAACTGATAATACGCAACCCATACGACTATGGTGAGAATGATGAGAAGAATCCCGAAGAACAGGGAGATAACCCGTGCAAGGAACTGGTATCCGTCCCTGGTAATATGGTTCATATTGATATCGACTGCAGCGTATGCCTGGCATGTTCCCTTGCTGTCATAGATCGGGTCATAAACGGTGAGCAGCCATCCGTAGGTTTCATTCGAGATGACAGGCTCGATCGGCTCCCCCCGCAAAAGGGCAGGAAGGTAGCGGGCAAACGCGTCATCAAACGGAACAACGGCGCCTGGCTTCTCCCCCGGAACGTCAGGGGTATCCGGGTCAAACACGACATGGCAGCCGTCCTCCCGGATCCGGTATACATAGCAGTATTCAATATACGGGGAGCTTTCCATCAGGCTCTGAAGCACATACTTGGTGTCTTTGTAGCCCGGAACCGTCTCGCCCTTTTCCAGGTATTCATCGATCCGGTCTGCGTCAACAGTCTCCCGTACGACCTGCGCGATTCCCCGGGCAAAGGATTTCTGCTCATCAATGGAAGCATTTTTGAAATTAATATAACTGATGGCGATCACAGCAGCAGCCGTAATCAGGGAGCCGGATGCGACCAGCAGCGTGATCTTCACAAACAGGGAATTGCGCCGCTTATACTTCAGGTTCCGCGTGATGTATGAGAGAGAAATTGGCTTTTGCTGCCATCCGGTAAAGATGAACCGCTGCTTGACAGTGTTCGGGATCAGGCGCAGGATCAGTGCCACGATCAGGACAGTGATGGTTTTATCCAGAAGATCGATCAGCATATCCGCGGTAAACTGGGACCAGAAGGGGTTCATCACGCCGGAATCGTGAATCCTGAGCGCAAGTGGCGCGGAGATTCCTGTTCCGAATCCAAAACCGTAAAGCACCCAGGTCAGCACCGAGCCAAGCCCGCCGCCGATCAGGGCGAAGGTGAGAATAATGACCGGAATTTTCTTCGGCTTTGTATAATACCCTCTTCCTGCAAAAGATGCAGACGCGATTGCGATCATGACAGTCAGGCAGCCGTAATAGGCGGTCTCGTAATTCCCGATTGCATTGATCAGGTTGGTCAGGAATCCGACGATGATTCCCGGAATGAAGCCGCCAAGCGCGGCGACCAGGGCGCTCCCGATGTTGTCCAGAAACAGCGGAAGGTTGAATCCAAGCGCAATCCTTACGCCCAGAAGATTGATCAAAAGCCCGATGATGCTCAGCAAGAGGGCATAGAAATATTTGGAATGAAGGAGTCCCTTGCGATTATCCATATTTGCTCCTGTCTTTTTTGATTTGTAGATGATGCATGATTCGTAACTGTTCATCCTTATCCTACCATAAGTATGGGAAAATGTGTTTGCTGAATCGTAAGACCTGTAAACAATTTGCTCATGTGCGAGTCATTGTTGTGCCATGCTTCTGTATGCCATACATCAGTGAGCCGTGCTTATGGGTGAGCCGTGCTGCTGAGTGAGCCGTGCTTCTGTATGCCATACATCAGTGAGCCGTGCTTATGGGTGAGCCATGCTGCTGAGTGAGCCGTGCTTATGGGTGAGCCGTGCTGCTGAGTGAGCCGTGCTTCTGTATGAATGCCTTCTATAAATGCTTTCGTGCGCCGGCTCGTTGGGAGATAGCCCCATGATCTGGAGCATCTGAACAGGGTGCTTGTATAAATGGCTTGTATAAATGATATGAAGATAGCCGAAAGGGTGTTGAGGAACTCTTTCGGCTATGTTATATTTTGTATGTGTGTATGCGGACATTGCGAAGAATATTTGTGAAATATGAATAGTATTTCAGGGAACGAAGGTAAGTGCATATACAAATTATGATGGTATGGGTGAGTATAGATGGAAAAGTATCAATTTCCCGAAGAAATCAGAATAACGTTGGAGGCTTCGCCGCAGCCTTTTGCGGTATATCAGCATGTGAACGGCAGGGTTGTCCCGCTGCTTGTCTCGGCCGGATTCTGCGAATTGTTTGGCTATCCGGACCGGTCGAAGGCGTACGATGACCTGAACCAGGGATTATATGAGTATATCCATCCGGATGACGCGGAACGGATCTCGAAAGCGGGAAACAGGTTTGTCACTGAAGGCGGCAGATATGATGTGGTTTACCGAACGCGGAACCGGATCGATGGCCGTTACCAGATCATCCATGCGGCCGGCCGGCATCTTCGCTCCGAGGATACGCTTCGGATCGCGTATATCTGGTATATGGATGAGGGATACTATACAGAGGAAGAGGATAGGGAGAAGGATCTGAAAACGGGCAGCTTCCGTGCTCTGCTGAACGGTGTTCTCCACGAGGGGAGTATCCTGAAGGCAATTCAGTATGACCACCTGACAGGGCTTCCGAGCATGACACATTTTTTCCGGATGGCGGAGGAAGCGAAGAGAAGGATCCTGCATGAAGGCGGGGAGCCGATATTGCTCTACATGGATCTGGGCGGAATGAAGTTCTTCAATTCCTGGCACAGCTTTGCCGGAGGAGACCGGCTGCTGCAGGCATTTGCAGGGCTTCTGATCCGGACCTTCGGCGAGGAAAACTGCTGCCGCGCCGGCGCAGACCACTTTGGCGCATTTCTGGAGGGAAGCGGCCTGGAGGGCATTCTGCGGAAGCTTCTGGAGGACGCGAAAGCAATCAATGAGGGCAATACGCTTCCGGTCCATATCGGCATCTATTCGAATAAGATGGGGGATGTGCCGGTCGGCACGGCTTATGACAGGGCAAAGGTTGCCTGCGACGTAATCAAGCGATCCTTTGATTCCGGATGGCATTACTATGACCAGAGCCTGCGGGATGAGGCGGAACGCAGGCAGCATATTCTGTCCAACCTTGACACCGCGATCCGTGACAGATGGATTAAGGTGTTTTATCAGCCCATCGTGCGGGCGGTCAACGGAAGGGTGTGTGATGAGGAAGCGCTGGCCAGATGGGTTGACCCGGAGCGGGGGATGCTGTCTCCTGCCGAATTCATTCCCGTCCTGGAATCGGCCGGGGTCAATTATAAGCTGGATCTGTATATTCTTGACCGGATCCTGGAACGGATCGAGATGCAGAAGCAGGCAGGCCTTACGGTGGTTCCCCATTCCCTGAACCTTTCCCGGTCTGATTTTGACGCGTGCGATATTGTTGAGGAAATCCGATCCCGCGTGGATGCGGCAGGGATTCCCCATGAGACGATCACCATTGAGATTACCGAGAGCACGCTGGGGCGTGATTTCGAGTTCATGAAGGAGCAGGTGGAACGGTTCCAGCAGCTTGGCTTCCCGGTCTGGATGGACGACTTTGGAAGCGGCTATTCCACCCTGGATGTTCTGCAGAGCATCAAGTTTAATCTGCTGAAATTTGACATGAGCTTTATGCAGAAGCTGGATGAGGGCGAGAATGGAAAGATCATCCTGACAGAGCTGATGAAGATGGCGACTGCACTGGGCGTCGATACGGTATGCGAAGGCGTGGAGACAGAGCGGCAGGTTAGGTTCCTGCAGGAAATCGGCTGCTCGAAGCTGCAGGGATATTATTTTTCCAAGCCGATCCCTGTGGAAGAGATTATGAGGCGCTACGATGAGGGCCGGCAGATCGGGTATGAGAATCCGGCAGAATCCGGGTACTATGAAGCGGTCGGGAGGCTGAATCTGTATGACCTGTCATCGGTTGTCGGCGGAAGCGAGGCGGTATTCCATAACATCTTCGATACGCTTCCGATGGGGATCATGGAGATCCAGGGGAATAACAGCCGGTTTATCCGTACCAACCGGTCTTACCGTGAGTTTATGAGGCGCTCCTTCGGATTCAACCTGGATGAGATGGAGACGGTCTATACGGATCCTCATGTTGGTTCCGGTGCATCATTTATGCGGCTTGTCCGGCAGGGCTGTCAGAATGACACGCCGACCTTCATCGATGAGCAGCTGCCGGACGGCAGCTCGGTGCGTTCTTGCGCAAGAAAGATCGGAGTGAACCCGGTGACCGGGCGCACGGCAGTTGCCGTTGTGGTGATATCCGTGACAGAGCCGAGCGAGGGAATGACGTATGCCACGATTGCCCGGGCGCTTGCGGCAGATTATTATAACCTGTATTATGTTGAACTGGAGTCAGAACGGTTTATTGAGTATTCGTCCCAGCCGGGCGGCGAGGAGCTGGCTGTGGAGCGTCATGGGGAACGGTTCTTTGAGATGGCCAGGAAGGATTCCATGCACCGCATCTATGAGGCAGACAGGGAGGCTTTCCTTGCCAGGTTTACAAAGGAGCAGGTTCTGCGTGAGCTGGACAGGCAGGGTGCATTTTCGGCAACGTATCGGCTCATCGATACGGGGGAACCGATGTATGTCTATATGAAAGCCATGCGGATGCAGCCTTTCGGCAACCATCTGATCATCGGAATCAGCATCGTAGACAAGCAGATGAAAGAACAGGCGCGGCAGGAGCGGATCCAGCGGGAAGAAGAGGCCTACTCCAGGGTGATGGCCTTGTCCGGGGATTATCTGAGCATGTACACCATTGATCCGGATTCCGGGAAGTATTATGAGTACAGTACTTCTGCGGAATTTGAGAAGCTGGGATTTGCCAAGGCCGGGCAGGATTTCTTCCGGCAGGGCGCCATTGATGGAAAACAAATCGTGTACGAAGAGGATCTGCCGCTTTTCCTGGAAGGGCTCACCCGGGACAACATCATGGGGCAGATTCATGAGAATGGATATTTCCAGATGAATTACCGCCTGAAGATGGGCAAGGAGCCGCGGCGGGTTGCGTTGAAGATTGTTCCTGTGCGGGAGAAGGACGGCGAAAAGCTGATTGCCGGTGTCAGGGCATGGGTGGACAGGAGCAGATGAAGCACAGCGATCTATGGTGCTGAATAGTTACCTATGTGATTGATTTTTGAGCTGTGCTATCGGATGAAAAGACAAGCAAGATGTACAAGTTATTTTGTAACAGATCCTTATTATGTGACAGATCCTTAGAGTTGGATAAGGAAAAAAGCTATGGCCAGGGTAATTGAGGTTCTTCAGACCGTTCTCCCTGTTGTGATCATGCTGGGGATCGGCATGGTCTGCAGGAGCAGGAAGATCATATCGCGCGAGGGGATCGGCGCGCTGAAGAGCGTCGTGGTAAATATCGCGCTTCCGGCAGTCCTTCTGAGCGCTTTCGCGACAACAAAGTATACCCTCATGGATGTGGTGATCCCGCTGATGATGTTTGGCATCTGCGTTGCCGCGTGGGCATTGGGCAAATGCGCTGCCCGCCTGTTTCGCATGACGTCCCGGTTTGTCCCGTTCCTGACGACCGGATTTGAAGCCGGGATGCTTGGCTATGCGTTGTTCCACATGCTGTACGGCAGTGACCGGGTTGCGGATTTTGCCCGGATTGACCTGGGGCAGGTATTGTTTGTTTTTACGCTTTATAAGATCCTGCTGGGGATGCCGGGAAAGGAACAATCTGGCGGTCCTGGCCTGGGCGCTTTGCTCAGGGAGATGATCTTTTCACCGATCATCATTGCCATTGCGGCAGGTGTCCTGCTCGGCGCGACCGGCCTGTATCAGGCGATGGCGCCGTCGGGGATCAGCGGCATCTTTGACGCGTGCACTGACTTTGTCTCTGCGCCCACCAGTGCGATAATCCTTCTGACGATCGGCTATGACCTGGTTCTTGGAGATATTCCGTGGGCCTCGACCCTCAAGGTCGTGGGTGTCAGGTTTGTGATTATGATGATTCTGCGCACCGCGCTGATCCTCGTCCTGCGTCTGATCTGGCCGGAAGCCTCCCTGGATGCGGCAATCAACGTCATGTTCCTGCTGCCGCCTCCATTTGTCCTGCCTGTCTTCGCGGATGACGCGGATCAAAGAGTCTATGTCTCCTCCGCCCTGTCTGTCTCAACCCTTGTCTCCATCGCAGGCTTCGCGGTGCTTGCGGTTCTGGGGTGAGAAGACTGGGGGGAAAGTGTATGCAAAGTCTTGACTAACGAGAGCAAAAGAATATAATCTGAATCATGATAAACAATCCGGCATGCTTCCCGGGAAGAGTGGAGCGCATCGTACGGATTGATACAGATCGATCTGACGCCCCAGGCGAGGAAAACGGGAGAGTCCTTGCCTGAGGGGCGGCTTTTTTCATTTGTAGTGATATTCTGTAACGATTCAGCACCCCATTGCTCGGAACGAAAGCGTTTTTCGCTGTGGGCGGTCAGAGTTCTTCGCTCCGCTTCGGTCGGTGCTAAACGCATGCCACTGGCATGCAGCACCGCTCCGCGCCTTGCCCGCCCTCTGCATACTGTCAGAATCCGTCCGGCAAGCAAGCTTGCCGGCTCGAATTTTGACAGTATGCAGGGGGTGCTGAATAGTTACGATATCCTTTTGCAAACTGGAGCGTGACTGGAAGCAATGATAGCAGACACTGAAAATAAGGATAACGAAAAAAAGAATAACGGGATAAAGGATAGAGAGAACAGGAATACAGCTGTGCAGAAGCCGGATCCGATGAAGCTGGCAGCGACCGGCATTGTAAACGCGAGATTCATCATCATCGCCGTTTTTGCGCTTGCCTGCGTGTACTGCGTGCTTTCCGTCGGGAAGGTCCGGGTGAATAATGACCTGACGGCCTTCCTTCCTGAAACGACCGAGACCCGGCGGGGGCTTACAATCATGGAAGATGAGTTCCTGACCTATGGCACAGCGGATGTCATGATCTCGAACATTACCTGTGAGATCGCGCAGCAGCTGGCGGATGAGATCAGGGGCTATGACCATGTTGCCAGCGTTGACTTCGATGATTCGCCGGCGCATTTTACGAATTCTTCCGCGCTGCTCTCAATCTCCTTTGACGGGGAGGCGGATGATCCTGAGATTGAGGCGCAGATGGACCATATCAAGGACCGGCTGAAGGACTATGACATCTATGTTTCATCGGAAATCGGATATGATTTCTCCGCCGAGCTTGCCAAAGAGATGGTGGGAGTTCTGCTGATCGCGGCACTTGTTATTGTCGCGGTTTTGCTTTTTACCTCCAGGAGTTATTTTGAAGTCGTGATCTTCGGGATCGTGTTCGCGGTGGCAGCACTCCTGAATATGGGGACGAATTTCTGGCTGGGAGAGATCTCATCCATCACCAACTCCATAGCGGTGATCCTGCAGCTTGTCCTGGCAATCGACTACGCGATCATATTTATCCATCGCTATCAGGATGAGGTGGAGAAAAACCCAAGGGTGAAGGAGGCGCTGATCGAGGCGCTTTCCAAGGCGATCCTCGAGATCTCATCCTCCTCCCTGACCACCATATCCGGACTGATCGCCCTGACCATGATGCAATTCCGGCTGGGATATGACATGGGCATTGTCCTGACCAAAGGAATTATCTGCAGCCTGATCACGGTATTCCTGCTGATGCCGGGGCTGATCATGCTGTTCCCGAAGCAGCTGAAGCGCACATCGCACAAAAACCTGATCCCGAGCATCCGGCCATGGGGAACCTTCCTGACGAAGGCGAAGTATTGCTTTGTGTGGATCTTCCTGCTGATTCTTCCGTTTGCGCTCTATTATTCAAAACAGACGAAATATGCATTTTCCGATACCTCGATTACGGAGATTGTCTATTCTCCGAGCAGGGAGGCCATGCATAAGATCCGTGACACGTTTGCGGATTCCAACGTGATTGCCATGATCGTTCCTTCCGGAGAATATGAACATGAGAAGGCGATCCTGAACACGGTTTCTAAAATGGATCACGTGAGGAATGCGACCGGGCTTGCGAATATTGAGGTGGGGGAGGGACATGTCCTGACGGATCCCTTTACGTCGCAGATGTTCGCAGAGCTTCTGAATCTGGATTATGAGACGGCGCGCCTTTTGTTTGAGGGATACGGGATCAAGCATGAGGAGTACCAGGTGTTCTTTGGAAATGCAGATGAGTACCGTGTCACATTGCTGGATATGTTTGAATATCTGTTCGAGAAGATCGATCAGGGAGTGGTGAACCTGGATGCGGAGAAGGCAAAGGAGATCCAGGAGCTCCGGGAAGAGCTGAGGCGGGGGACGCTGCAGCTTCGCGGCGAGAAATATGACCGCCTGATCTTCAACGCGGATGTGCCGGTGGAGGGCGATGTGAGTATCGCTTTGACGGATGCGATCCGTGCGGAAGGCGAGAAATATTACGGAGAAGGCAATGTCCTGGTTGTCGGGGAGATCACCAGTGCCAGGGATCTCGCGGCATCCTATACCGGAGATTCCAAGAAGATCGCGATTCTGACAATCGCGTTTATCTTCGTGATCCTGCTGTTTACCTTCCGGACCGTAGCAGGCGCGGCGCTGCTTGCGTTTGTCATTCAGGGAAGCATCTGGATCAACTTCACCTTCCCGTATTTCCAGCACCTGACTGCGTCCTTTGTGACAGACATGATTGTGTCGGCGATTCAGATGGGCGCGACAATCGACTATGCGATCGTGATCATGAACCGCTATCAGTCCCTGAAGAAGGAGACGGGGAAACGTGAGGCGATGATTGCCGCGGTGGATGAAGGATTTGCTACGGTCATTACCTCCGGGTCGATTCTGACGATGGCCGGCTTCATGATCGGCCTTAGGGTCAGCGATGTATATGTCAGCCACATCGGCCTTGCGGTGGGGCGGGGCGCTGCTGTTTCCGTCGTGCTGGTCATGACGGTGCTGCCGCAGTTTATCCTGCTGTGCGACTGGATCATCGACAAAACCTCATTTACCCTGCATCTGCCGCAGGAAGGCGAGAAAGAAAAGGAAGCAGATGGCGCAGAAGAAGCAGAGGAAACAGAGGAAACA
>CAMORF010000009.1 GCA_946623485.1 uncultured Clostridia bacterium | reverse complement strand
ACAGATCCTTAGGGCCTATCGATAAAAATGCCCCCGGAATCCCGGGAGCAAACAAGATCAGATCGACAATGCCTTCGCTACACGGAGCATGTAATCCGGAATCGTTTTCTGCATCGCAAGCGCCTGTGCGATATCGAAGTCCACCCAGTCGCCATCGCGGTACCCGACCACACGGTTCGACTTGCCATCCGCCAGAAGATCCACCGCATACGCTCCCATCATGGACGCATACACTCTGTCCTTACAGGTCGGCGACCCGCCGCGCTGCATATGTCCCAGGATCGTCGCCCTGGTTTCCACGCCGGTTGCCGCCTCGATTCTCCTCGCCATGGAAGCAGAGTGTCCGTTTCCCTCTGCGTTGACGATTATATGATGCTTCTTGCCGCGGCGCCTCAGGTCTATGATGTTATTGATCAGCTTCTGCTCGTCATAGTCATAAGTCTCCGGAAGCAGGATATCCTCCGCCCCATTCGCGATGCCGCACCAAAGGGCGATATAGCCCGCGCGCCGTCCCATGACCTCGATAATCGAACAACGCTCATGGGATGTGGACGTATCCCGCACCTTATCGATTGCATCCATCGCCGTGTTCACCGCCGTGTCAAACCCGATGGTATATTCCGTACATGCAATATCCAGGTCGATCGTCCCGGGAACCCCGATCGTGTTAATTCCCAGCTCGGCAAGCTTTCCCGCTCCTGCAAATGAGCCGTCCCCGCCGATCACGACAAGCCCTTCGATCCCATGCTTGCGGCAATTCTCCGCTGCACGCTTCTGCCCCTCGGGGGTTCGGAATTCCGAGCTTCTTGCCGTATAGAGAAATGTACCGCCCTTGGAAATTGTGTCTGAAACGTCCCTCGCATTCAGATCCGTGATTTCCTCATTCAGCAGTCCCTTGTAGCCCTGATAGATTCCCTTTACATTGATTCCCTTGCTGATCGCCATCCTGACAACCGCGCGGATTGCCGCATTCATGCCCGGCGCGTCTCCGCCGCTGGTCAGCACACCGATCGTCTTGATTTTTGAAGCCATCATCTGTCCTCCAGTTTTCGATAGGCCCGGTGATGTCCCACGTATTTGTACGCAGGGCGGATCAGCTTGCCCTCATTGATCAGTTCCTCCATGCGGTGCGCAGCCCATCCCGAGATACGCGCAATGGCAAAAATCGGGGTATACAGCTGCCTCGGAATGCCCAGCATGGAATAGACAAATCCGGAATAAAAGTCAACATTGCAGCAGATCGGCTTTGACAGTTTCTTTCTCTCCGTAAGAAGCCTGGATGAAATCCGCTCCACAGCCTCATACAGGCCGAATTCCTCTTCCAGCCCCTTTTCCTCGGAAAGCTGCTTCGCTGCCTCCTTCAGGATCACAGCCCTCGGGTCGCTCAAAGTATAGATCGCGTGTCCCATCCCGTAGATCAGCCCGGATCCATCGAATGCCTCCCGGTTCATGATCTTTTCCAGGTATGCCTGGATCTGATCCTCATCCTCCCAGCTGGAGAGGTGGTTCTTGATGTCTTCGAACATCTTCTCCACCTTCAGATTCGCTCCGCCGTGCTTGGGTCCCTTCAGAGAAGCCAGGGAAGCAGCCACCGCCGAATACGTATCGGTTCCGGTCGATGAAACAACATGTGTTGTAAACGTAGAATTATTACCGCCGCCATGCTCCGCGTGTATGACCAGGCATTCATCCAGCACCCTGGCTTCCAGGTCCGTGTAGATCCCGTCATCCCGGAGCATCCGCAGGATATTCTCCGCCGTCGACAATGATTCACTCGGATACCGGATGATCAGGGAGCGGTTATTATTATAATGCTGGTACGCATGATAATTGTAGACCGCAATTAACGGCATCACGCCGATCAGCTGAAGCGCCTGCCGGAATACATTCTGAATGGAAGTATCATCCGGATCCTGGTCGTACGAATACAGTGTCAGGACAGACCGCTGCAGGCCATTCATGATATTCTTGCTGGGTGCCTTTAGTATGACATCCCTCACGAACTTGGAGGGAAGCTCCCTGTACTGCGCCAGCAAATGGATAAACTCTTTCAGCTCCGCAGTTGTCGGGAGGCTTCCAAACAGCAGCAGGTATGTTGCTTCCTCAAAGTTAAACTTCCTGTTCCTGTTTCCGTTTACCAGCTCACTGACTTTATATCCCTGATAATAGAGTTCACCCTCGATCGGAACGGATTGTCCATCTATTTCCTTATGCCCGTTGACATCCGATATTTCTGTCAGGCCGGTCAGGACACCACGCCCATTTGATTCACGGAGCCCTCTTTTTACATTAAACTTCTGGTAGAGCCCCATATCCATCTTATTTGCATTCAGCGCTACATCTGTCAGCTCCCTGAGCCGCTCGTCACGCACCCTTTTTTCTTCTTCCGTCAGCATACATTACCTCCGCTCTTCTTCCCGTCTCTTCTCAATTATAATGAAGATAGATTATAACAACGCGGGGGTTCTGTCAATTTCCAGTAATGTGACATCGGGCCCGTGGAAGACGGAATATAGCAAGACAGGGAGCCCGGCGATTCGCCTGAGTTCCCTGCAAGTTTTGACATCTGCCCGGCCATGCCGTCGCTTCAAAAGACTGTCGCCAAGCCTGGTACAGATTGTATGATTTTCATTTCTTGTTCTTTTTCCCTTTCTTCCCTTTTTTGTCCTTCTCTTTGTCTTTCTCCTTATCCTTCTCTTTTTTCTTCTTTATCTCCGGAACTGCCGCCGGAACACGTTCCGTTTCCCCGGGAAGGAAATCAGGAGCAGCTTCCCGTCCTTTTTCAGCAGATGCAAACAGGACGCTTTCCTTCTCCGCATCCGGTCCCAGGGATACCGGTCCGGAAGAAGTCACATCCTCTGCCTCTCCGGATGCCTGGATCATCGTTTCCTTCCGGGAGGGCTGCAAAGACTGCTGCTGTTTTCTGATCTTCGTTCCTTTTGCATACTCTTCCAGATATTGTGCCGCCCGGAAAAGATTCGATTCATTCAGAGAGTAGTAGGTCCATTTCCCCTGGCGCAGCGCATTCACCACGCCGGCCTCGGACAGGGTTTTCATATGGTGCGACAGCGTCGACTGTACGACATCGACTGCTTCCAGAATCTCTCCGGCACTCAGCTCTTTTTCTCTCAGGAGATGGATGATCTGAATGCGGTGTGGATCTCCAAGCGCTCTGAAGATCCGGTCGAAGGATCCTTCCCCGGTATTAATCCCATTGTTTTTCATACTGCTCTCCCCTTATAATCTATGCTCAAATCAATCCATTCAGATCGATGATATCTATCCCCGGACCAGTCCATTCAGATCAATAGCAGCTATCCCCGGACCAATCTATTCAGATCGATGATATCCATACTCATGTCAATCCACCTCCGGCCGATTATGATGATGACGGAAATTGCGTCTCTTTTCATCGATATTTGTCGATCTGTCAATATGTTCTGAAAATTCTACCACAATGATTCAGCACCCCGGATTCAGAATGCCATACATTCCTCATTGCAGGCGGCAAGGCAGGAACATATCCTTTGCCGCCCCTGGAATTGCCCGGGTGATTCCGTACAATCGTGTACCGTCCCGGAATCGGGCAATTTCAGTAGGGTGCCGAATCATGTCTATTATGTAACGCCGTAAACCTGCCGTCCCAATTATGACGCAGTTGTTCCGGCAGATGCTGCCTGTGGCTGCCATCGCTGTGATCTGGACCAGGATACGATGGATCCGATCCCATCGTCTTCCACCGTACCAAAGGTTTCCTCGATCTGCGCGTTGGCCGTCTGAACGTCAGTCGGCCCTGTGACAAGGGAAAGCGCCTTCTCGGATTCATCCTTGTACACAATGACCGGAACGCCTTCTTCAATCTGGTCGTAGATCAATTTCACTGCCGACAGAGGCGTATTGATGCAGCCGTGGGATCCTCCTCCCAGATAGATGCTGCCTCCGAACCACGCCCGGCTTTGCAGGTCATGAATTCCTACGCCGCCATTAAAGGGCATCCAGTAATCGACCGGTGTCGAATAGCCCTGCCCGCTCAGCGTCTGGTTGCGCATCCTGCCTTTCAAGGACCAGACTCCGCCGGAGGGCGTCTCATGGCCGGCATAGGGATTCCCGGTAACAACCGGTGTCTCAACCACCAGCCGTCCCTTCTTGTAAAACCACATCGTCTGGTTGGTCAGGCTGATCTCAACATAGGTATCACCGATATCATTGGCATCCCGGCAGTAAGCTTCCTGGGTGTAAACCGGATCCATCGTGATCTTCTTCTGGCCGCGGATTGCTTCCAGGAGCTTCTCATAGGTTGCTTCCTGATCCAGAATCCAGCCATAATCACCCACACCCGCTTCCAGTGTCATCTTGGTCCCGATGCTTGTATAAAAAATGCGCTCCTGCAGGCAAGTATCATATTTCTGAGCAAGCTTCGACACATATTCCCGAAGCTTCTCCTCATTCAGGACATAGGAGCTTCCCTTCTTATCAAGGAAATCCGCAATCACCTCGGAATTCATCACTTCTGTCCGGCTGCCGAACCTCATGAGAACCTTTGCGCCAAGAACCTTGTTCATCGCCATCGCTTCTGTCATCAGGCTAAGGTCACTGCTAAAGACCTTCGGGTTCTCATACAGCCCGAGATCATCCAGGTCAATCCTCGTTGTCCCTTTGTCCAACGCGTTCCGGACTGCCGCATGTGTCTTCTCTGCGTTCAGCGTCGTCCCATAAACCTCCGTCTTCACCGTTGCGCCATCGTCCGTCAGGATCACCTGCGCATCCTGGGGCGCAATCATGTTCTCCTTCTGCATGCATGGAAGGCGGTCGACTGCATCTGAAGCCATCTGATCCTGGTAGGACGTTTCAAGGACCGAATCTCCCTTTCCGATCATCTGAGCGATCATCATCACCGGCCACGCCCAGACCTTCTGGTTTTTCATCGCCCGATCGATCTCGCCGTTATCCCGGTAGGTCATGCCGACATCTCCCGCCGTAATGATATTGTCCTCAGACACGTTTGTGGTCTTTTCTTCCGGCGGTTTTCTTGTAATGAGCTCCAAACTGTAAGAATCCACTTTCGCTTTGACAGCGGCCTTCACATCATACACAGACATCTCAGCGGCCGGAATCCCAAAGAATTCCGTCCCGGGATAAAACCGGTTTCTGTAATGCCATGCAGTATAGCCATATACCACTGACGCGGCCGCGAGGACTCCCGCAATGATCGGAATCCGGAAACGCCGGATGAATCCTCTGGCTCCGCCCGATGGAGTGGATCCCTCCGCTGTTGCAGGAGGGTTTAGCTTCAGAAGCGGGTTCCCTTTCGACAGATAATCCCGGTCCGGCTTGCTCATCTGCCCGGTCTTCGCTGATCCATCCTGCTGCTGAGGATGGATCTCTTCCTGCGGCCCTGGCTTCATCCCATCCTGCTGTCCATTCGTGACAGAAGACTTCTCTTCCTGCCGCGCAGTCAGAGCTTCCTCCTGCTGCTTTGTCAGGATCCGCTCCGTGATTGCCGGACGGATTCCATTCGCGTCGCTCTTTCGCCTTGCAGTGTCTATCCCGGATGCGGCGCCGTCTGCTTCCTCCACCCTTGCAGCCGTTTTGTCTGAAATAACCGGTTTTTTTCGCACAGAAACAGCACCGGGTACAGAACCCGATGCACTCATATGCTTCTCCGGATTCTGCGCAGGAGCCGTACTCTGCGTACTTTGCCTGGAAGCAGCATCAGCGGCAGTATTTTCCTTAACCTGAAATAAGCGTCCGTCGCTCCCTACCTCCAGCCTGTCCATATGGCTGTCAGTAAGTCCGCGCCCGACGCTCTTCTTACCTTTGGAATTGTGATTGCCCGAAATCGCGATTCCCGCTTTCCCCGCTCTTCGCTCTGCAGCCCTGCGCTCTTTTCTGACCGCGCTGCTGTCAACATACAGGAGAGAATTCTTCTCTCCGCCGTCACGGGAATAACGGCTCGACGACGACAGACCCGCCTTCGGATCCTCCGCCAGATTGCCCCTATTCATCTGCTGCCCCTTACTAGTATCACACTGGCACGGCCGCCCTTACAGCCGATCCAGCTCCCCTGTGAATCAGATACAGTTTTATTACAGGTATGATTATAAAATTTATTATATCGAATCATTTCGGAAATTCAATTGCAAAGCGTATGGTTTTTCCAAAAAGTTATGCACCTGTTTTGCACATCCTTACCCACGCCATATCCACAAAGTTTTCCACTTATTAACAATTTGCAAACAATCAATACAAGACCACCGGAGTCCCGGTTTCAGCGTTATTAAAAATGTATTCCGCAGCGGAATACGGCATATTGACGCACCCATGAGATCCATTGGTCTGATAGATCTGGCCGCCAAACGCTGACCTCCATGTAGCGTCATGAAGCCCCTGTCCGTCGAAAAACGGCATCCAGTACTGAACCTTCGTGCCATTGGTTTCGTTGGACGGGATCAGCGTAGCCGGGCTTTCCTTGTACGCAATCGGAAAGATACCCGTCTGTGTCGGGGTATTCTTCGCAATACAGCCGGTAACGACATCCGTCTCATACACGAGCTGGTATTCCTTATAAAACCACAGATGCTGAGCGCCGATCGACACCTCCACATAAGATGCCATATCATCCCTGCCGTGCCTGCCGATGCCGGAATATGCATACACCGGTTCCCGTTCCGTCTGCGTATTTGCCTGAATATCCGCAAGCAGCTGCGCGTACTCCCCTTCCTCATCAATCAGGTATCCGTAATTGTTGTCACTCTCCGAAAAAACAATATCATTCCCGCCTGTGGTATGGAAAGAGCGCTGATAATAGATGGTATTGTAATTCCCGGCAAGCCCCATGACGTATTCACGGATCTTTTCTTCGCTCAAGTATCCCTGACCGCCCTCAAACATCACCCAGTCACAGATGGTATTCCAGTCCAGGACGATCTTCTCCTCCCCGAAGACATAAGTGATGACAGCTTTATCATAGGCATTAAATGTATTGACTTTCAGGTTCATATCCGGATCCGTCGATAAGACAGACGGAACGATATAGTACGATTCGGGAATCGCTATGGTGATATCCGGCTCCGGCTCGGTCCCGCCAATCACCGCGTCGACCGATTGCTGCACCAGCTGCCTGATATCAGAATCATTCAGCAGGGTTCCCTGCACTTCAGGCGTAATCGAATAATGCTTCGCAGCCTGATCATAGACGATCTTCGCATCCACGTTCTCAACCCGGGCATCCGCAAATGACGCTACCGTGACAGTGGAGGAAAGCACCTGAGGATCAAACTGGAACGGTACATCGATCTCGAACGAATTGCCATTCATCAAAGAGTCCAGCAGCACCGGGATCGAGCTCTTCTGCTTCCCAAACGCATCCTCAATCCCGGACATCAATGCATCCTCATCGATGGTATAACCGACCTGGGCCAGCGTCCACTGCGCCTCCTGCCGGCCTCCTTCCGTCACCAGAACATTCGCCTTCGTATACTCATCCTTCAAAAGAGTTAAAACCTCTTCCGGTTTCTTCCCCGACACGTTATATCCATTGATTGTCGTAGATTCAAAAAAAGTCGTCCGATCCCACTCCCTGCGTAAATAGAAGCAGGAAACAGCGATAATCACAACAAGCAATGCGACTGCAATGCCGAGAATCCATCTCATGATCTTAGCCAAGGTGTTTTCCCCCTGTTTTTCCCCTGATTCCAAAACTGTAAACAGACTATATCACCATCCCCACCATCCGTCACCACAGATTTCAGGAAAATTATTATTAAGACTTTTGTAACAAGGCAATCGCCGGGCAAAAGCCCGGCGATCTACGCCATCTCTTCAATTCCATTGCTTCCATTCCGCGCCGGATCCGTTTCCTGGAGTCCTGCCTTGAATCCTGCCTGGCGCTTCATCCGATCACTTAACGCAACGTCCGCAACGTCCATCTCAAATCGATCACAATTCCCCGTCAGCTGCGCTTCACCCGGATCTTGTAGATCAGGATCCAGAAGCCTGACACCAGGAAATAAAGTGCCGCCGATCCCCGGGCGGCAAGCCCGAAATAGTCATTCGGCGCCATCGGGATCATAAGCGCGACACAAGCCGCCGTGCAAAGGAAGGACAGGACGACTACAAAACCGGGCATCCTGCCGGGATCCGTTCCCTTCTTGGCATTGTCACGCACAACCTTCAGACAGAACATCCACTGAATATAGTACATGACGACAAAAACGGAAAGCACGATCATGACAACCAGTAAAATCACACCCTGGATCAGGGAAGAATCAATGGATCCGGACTTTCTCTGCGCCCCGACAACCACAAAATACACGGAAATGACCAGTCCCACCGCCAGCACCAGGCAGGCAATCAGGAACTTCAGGATCATCATGATCCTGGCCAGCGTATATCCGCCCATCGGGAACTGGCGCCGTTTGGTATCGGTTCTGAAAAACATCAGCCACAATGCCAGGCAATAAAGCACGTTCGGCACCAGGAATACCACGGCAATGCACAATTCCACCGGCTTGCCGAGCTGCGCGATGATATTCTGCACATTGACAACCATCTTCACCAGCTGGGATGCAAGCTCCGTCAGCATCTGCGTAAAGAAATTAGTCCCGGTGCGTGACAGGATGTTTGCCAGCATGACATCCGATTCCATGATGTTCCGCAGCGCATTCCCACTATAGATGTTATAGACATTCAGGCCAAGCATCGCCGTGAAAGTCAATGCCATCAGCCAGAAGCCAATACTCTTCACACGCTTGCGGGCGCGGACCATGAACATCTTGCTGCCGCCGGCACTCTCCCGCCTTCCATAATCACGCCTTCCGCCCTGGCTCTGTGCATCAGGCCCCTGCGGCTGACGATAACCATATCCGGCACTGCCATACTGGTCGCGGGAAGATGCGCCATAGATGCCGTTGCCGTTATAGCTGCCGCCGGTCACGCCCTCTCTTGAGCTGCCCTGCGCACGCTTTCCTTCCCGCCTTGCCTCATATTGCGTCCTTGCGCCATACGTCTGTCCGCGGCCAACGTCCTGCCGCCAGTCTTCTCCGTATCCCGGCGTTCTGTCTGGCTGATAGACTTGCTGCTGGCCGGTAAACTGTCCGGCCGGGCTTGTCTCGCCAAACTGCTTGTTCACCGGAATCTGTCCGGCAAACGCAGGTTCCTGCGTCACCATCGCTTCCTCTTCGGCACTCATACGGTCCGGAATGCTGCCGGATGCTGCCGTGTCGGACGGCTGGCCGGAACCATCCACATTCCCGCCTGCCGCGTCCAAAAGCCCGCCTGCCGCGCCTGCAATACTGGCTGCCGCCATCCCTGCCGCGCCGGAAAAACCTTCTGCCTGTTCCGTACCGGAGGGCATGTCCGAAACGCCGGACACCATGCCATCCGCTCCAGCCATCTGAGACGGGACGGATGCCGCCGCGCTCTGTCCCTCGGCGGAAAGCTCCGCCGGCGAAGAACCGGCCGCCGAGGCCGCATCAGCCATGCCGGCGCCCTGATCCGTCACGGATCCATCCCCGCTTTCCGGGCTTCCAGAATCCAGATTCTCCTGTCCTGCCCCGGATGGCATCGTTATCACCACATCCTGTGTCGGGACAGGATCCCCCAATTTATTCCCGCATACGGCACATGTGACAAGGGAATCCTCGTTCTCGTGGCCGCAATACATACATCTTTTCATGTTCACTTCTCCCGTGAATCGTTTCGGCACTACGCGTCATTATAACGCGAAACAGAAATGGAAGCAAGCTACTGCTCTTCTTCCGCCACGAGCGCCTGTGCGCCTCCCATTGTCTGCACCTGTACGTTCCGCGCATGGGACGCCGCCTGCGCGGCAGCGGCAGCCCGGGCAAAGTCATTTCCGCCCGTCAGCCCATCCTGCTGCATCATCTGGTTCATGACCGAGATATCACTGGACACATCCCACGCCGTCGACTGGAAGAACTGATTCAGGAACCGCTCAAACGCTTCATTGATGGTATCGAGGGATGCCTCGATCTCCCGCTTGGCGTTCTCAATGTTCTCCCCCTGAACAGGCTGCCGGTCCAGTGTTGCGTAGGTATCTACCAGCTTTTGGGTGGTCGGCAGATAGTACTTCATGAGCCGGTGAAGATCCGGCGCGCTCTTCGGATCCGCCGCGACGCGGTCAAATATATTGGTCACAATCTCTTCCAGGCGGTTGAGTTTACTGGTAAACGGTTCCCCCGGAACTTCTTCATTTTTCTGATGGATATGGGCAATGAAGGCCTTTCCTTCTTCCACCATCTCCGCAGTCTCTTTGTCAAGCTGTGCCGCAGCCTTCGCGCTGTCCGCTTCCCGCTTTGCGGCATTCTTCTCCATCCTGGCATATTCCTTCAGATCTTCCGGGGCAAATGCGCTTTGTCTGCCCTGATCCTGCCTGCGCGCTTCATAGGAACGCATCGTCTCCAGATACTGGTTATAGGCTGCATGGCTGGTCATGAACGCGGTCTCTTCCTTGTCCATATAGGTCTTTCCCGCAAAGATGCCATCGCGGATCATCTCCTGGATGTCATCCGCGACCCATTTTTCACTCTTGCCGAAGGCCGACGCTATCTCCTCGATCGTGATCGTATCCCGGTTCTCCATCATCGTCAGAATCTGCTTCGCCCTGCGGATCCGGCCAACTTTTTTGAACCCCTTTACCATGTTCCAGCCGCTGAAGGCAGTCAGGATGCCAAAAAAGATCGACATTGGGCCGAGCCCTCCATCCACCAGCATCCCTCCGGTGAAAATGATCCCGCAGAAGATGGTTGCCGCAGTGCCGAGAATCGCCCGGACATGCGCGCCGAACGGGCTTGCCACGCCGGACGCGGCTGCCCCTGCCCGGGCACTGCTGCCCCGGCGCTCTGATGCAGCCTGCCCATAAAGCCCGGTGCCGGCCGCTCCCTTCCTGTCCTTTGCATTCTGGTAGCTGTTTTTCGTAGAAGACCGGTAGGTTTTCGCCCCGTCAACCTGGTAGTACTTCTTTCCGAAGATCGAATCATGCACCGCGTCCGCAGCCTCATTCAGCGCTTTCGTAATCTCGCGGTTTAAGGCAGAATAATTGCCTGTGGAAATGGATTCGTTTACGATATCCGCTATATGGCTTACCGCATCCAGGGGAGCAAACTTTTCGTTTTTTTCGCTCATGACAGTCTCCCTTCCATCTTTCTCTCAAAACAGTTTATATCGGGCAGCACCCACATCGAAGAACGCACGCGTTCTTCGATGTGGCCGGCCAGAGGGGGCATGCCCCCTTGGCCGCCCCGCACATAAAATCAGAATCCATCTGACAAGCAAGCTTGTCAGAGTGGATTTTGATTCTTTCTCTTGCCTTACTTTCAGCACCCACATCGAAGAACGCACGCGTTCTTCGATGTGGCCGGCCAGAGGGGGCATGCCCCCTTGGCCGCCCCGCACATAAAATCAGAATCCATCTGACAAGCAAGCTTGTCAGAGTGGATTTTGATTTTATGTGCGGGGTGCTGAGCCGATAATCACATTATGCCGTATATTGGGGGAAAGTGCAATTAAGACTTGTTTACGCTTTCCGTGATTGGTAAAATGTACCTAATAACTCATACCCCAAAAAGTTGATTGCAGATACGAGGAGGATCATATTCTTATGGCAGATGAAAACAACCTGGTCTTTGAACAGCCAGTACCGTCTCCGTCACCGATCACGCTGACCTTTGGAGAGGAAAGCGCGCCTGCGGCCGTGGATCCGGCACCAGCGCCTTCTCCGACAGACGCAGCCTTGTCTGCGGTCAGCCAGGCTAACGAGGCTATCGCGAAGGCCGAGAGCGTTCTTACAGATGTGCAATCCGCGGCAGGCGCTGCCTTTGCCGCAGGCCAGACATATGTGAATGAAGCAAGCCGGAACGCTGCACAGACAGATTCTGCCTCCTTGACCGGCACTGCGCCGGCGTCGGCCGCACCAGCCTCGTTTGCTGCCACCGCCCCGGCTCCGTCCGCTCCAGGCGCGTTCGCGGCCGCCGCTCCGGCACAGGCTGCAGCTGCTTTTGCTGCCGCTGCCCCGGCGCCTCAGTTTGCCGGGACTCCTTTCGGCGGGGCTGCGGTCCAGAGCGCTGCCGCCGCGGCGCAGGATACGGAATCGATCTTTACGCCCGAGGAACAGGCGCAGGTGGATGCATTTGCCGAAAGAATTGACATCCACAATTCCAACGCGATCATGCAGTATGGTGCCGGTACCCAGAAGAAGATGTCCGATTTCTCCGACCTTGCCCTGGAGAATGTCAAGAACAAGGATATGGGAGAGGTCGGTAAGATGATCTCCGGCCTGGTCACCGAACTGACGGACTTCGATGTCAAGGAAGACGACGGCGGCATCTTTAAATTCTTTAAAAAGCAGACCAACAAGGTGGTCGCCATGAAGGCAAAGTACGAGAAAACCGAAAAATCGGTGGATGACATCGTGCATGTGCTTGAAGGGCATCAGATCCAGCTTTTGAAGGATGTCGCTACCCTTGACAAGATGTACGACATGAACCTGCAGTATTTCAAGGAACTGTCCATGTATATCGCCGCAGGTAAGAAGCGTCTGGCACAGGTGCGGGCCGGGGAGTTAAAGCAGCTTCAGGAGAAGGCTGCCGCCACCGGAGATGCGCAGGATGCCCAGGCGGCGAAGGATCTTGGCGCATTGTGCGATCGCTTTGAGAAAAAACTCCATGACCTTGAGCTGACACGCCAGATCGCGATTCAGACCGGGCCGCAGATCCGCCTTGTACAGGATGCGGACACCTTGATGGCAGAGAAGATCCAATCGACGATCGTCAATACGATTCCGCTGTGGAAGAATCAGATGGTCATCGCCATGGGCGTCGAGCATTCCAACCAGGCGGCAAAAGCCCAGCACGAAGTATCAGAGCTGACCAACAATCTTCTCAAGAAAAACGCGGAGCAGCTGCATACTGCTTCTGTAGAAACCGCGAAAGAGTCAGAGCGGGGCATCGTGGATATCGAGACCCTGAAGAAGACAAACGCCGAGCTCATCGCAACACTTGATGATGTGCTGAAGATCCAGGAGGACGGCCGTCAGAGACGTCAGGCAGCAGAGATCGAGATGTCAAAGATGGAGACAGAGCTGAAAGCAAAATTGCTCGAGCTTTCCAAGACATCCAGATAATAACTTGGTAATCAAACCTTGACCTGTGGACTCAGAGAAAAAAGCACGCAAAATCATGGTTTATTTATGAACTGTTCCAGGCAACAGGCAATCCGGAAAAAGACATAGCTGCGGCTCCGCATGATGCGGAGCCGTTCTTATGATTCTGGTTTACAGCTTCAACCAGTTGATCTGCTGCAAAATCAATCATTTTCCTTATGTGCGTGCCTTGCCGAGATATGCCTCCCTGACAACGGGATTCTCCGCAAGATCCTGTCCTGCGCCGGAGAGGGTGATGCGGCCGGTCTCCATGACATACCCCATGTCCGCCGCCTTCAGCGCCATGTTGGCGTTCTGCTCCACCAGAAGGATTGTCATCCCCATGCGATTGATCTCACGGATGATATCAAAGACCTCCTGCACGATGATCGGGGCAAGGCCAAGGGACGGCTCATCCATCATGATCATCTTCGGACGGCTCATCAGCGCGCGCGCAATCGCCAGCATCTGCTGCTCCCCGCCGGAAAGCGTTCCGGCTGCCTGCCAGCTCCGCTCCTTCAGGCGCGGGAACAGGGAATAAACCCAGTCCAGATCCGACTGGAGGTCATCATTGCGCAGGTACGCGCCCATGCGCAGGTTCTCATAAACCGACAGGTTCACGAAAACACGGCGCCCCTCCGGGACAAGCGTGATCCCATTCTTCACAATCTGCTCTGTCCCCATCCCGGTCAGCTCCTTCCCCTCAAACAGGATGGAGCCGCCCGCCGGCTTTTCCAGCGCGACAATAGAACGAAGCGTAGAACTCTTTCCTGCTCCGTTTGCGCCGATCAACGTCACAATCTCATGCTCCGGGACATCAAAGCTGATATCACGCACCGCCTCGATGCCGCCGTAGGAAACCTTCAGGTTCCGCACCTCAAGCAGGTTCCGTTCCGGGCCGTCCCCTCTCTTGCCAAGATGATCCCAGCCGGCCGAAACGCTTCCGACCGTACCAACGGTATTCCCGGTTGCCGCAGCGCGATTCGTGTCTTTACTCATGTTTCCTGTATCCTCTGCTTCATGCATCCATTTAGGGGCTGTTCAAAAATAACTTCTCCACATGCCTGAAAAGCATTCCCGGAACAGCTCCTGATACTCCGTCTTTCTCTCCGCGTATCCGCAGTCCTTCTGCGTTTCGCCCTTTATTTCTTCCCTCAGCCTTCCTGCACCCCCAGGTAAGCGTCAATCACGTGCTGGTTGTTCTGGATCTCCACCGGCGTCCCTGACGCGATCATCCGCCCGAAATCCAGGACATAGATCCGGTCAGATATCTCCATGACCAGGTCCATATGATGCTCGATGACGAAGATCGTAAGTCCGAACCGATCCTTGATCTCACGGATAAATCCTGCCAGCTCCAGCGTTTCCTGAGGATTCATGCCGGCAGCCGGTTCATCCAGGAGCAAAAGCTTCGGTTCCGTTGCCAGCGCCCGCGCAATTTCCAGCCGTCTCTGCTTTCCGTAAGGGAGCGACGTAGCCAGGTCATCCCGGTTCTCCTCCAGACCGACCAGCTTCAGGAGCTCCAGCGTCTTCTCACGGTTTGCCCGCTCCTCCGCCGCATTCAGGTGTAGCGTTGCAGCCAGGAAATTCGCCCTGGAACGCAGATGCCTTGCAATCAGGACATTTTCAAAAACCGTCATCTTCTTGAACAGACGGATATTCTGGAACGTACGGGCAATGCCCAGCTTCGTAATTCTATCCGGCGTCTTCGAGATCACCTTATCATAGACCAGCGCTCTGTCACCCTCATACAGTTTCTTCATCTTCCCGCGCGGATGATTCTCCACGATCGGCGTCCCATTGAAATAAACAATACCGTTCGTCGGCTCATATACGCCCGTAATCACATTAAACGCGGTTGTCTTCCCGGCACCGTTCGGACCGATCAGCGCAACGATCTCCCCCTGGTTTACTTCCATGGAAAAATCATTGACCGCTACCACGCCGCCAAACTGCATCGTGATATGCTCCAGGCGGAGCACATTCGCATCAGACTTGCTCATTTGCGGATGCCCCCTTTCCCTTACGCCGGAACAGCTTGATCAGGCCCGACAGCGAAAACTCGTGATCCCCCATGATACCCTGCCGCGCGAACAGCACAATCACCATGATCACGACAGAGAACACAACCTTCCGGAATCCGGAGCGCAACAGCGGAACCTGCCAGTCTCCGATCATCATCGGGGAATCCAGGAATCTCAGCCACCATTCGGAAGCAGCGTAAAACAGGAAGGTTGCCAGAACGGAACCCGTCACAGAACCGAGCCCGCCGATTACGACAATCAGAAGGATCTCATAGGTCATGTTTGACTTAAACGCCTGGGCCTGGATGGTCGTCTGATACATGGCCAGCAATGCTCCTCCGACCCCTGCAAAGAAGGAGGAAATGCAGAAGCTCATGCGCTTGTGATGCGCAAGATTGATTCCCATCGCCTCCGCCGCAACCTCATCGTCACGGATCGCCTTGAACGCCCGGCCAAAGGAGGAATTAATCAGCATCACAATCAGTGCGATGCAGATCGCTGCCACGATAAACGGAAACATCAGCGTAGAAAAACTCGGATATTTTCTGAGCATGTTCGAGCCGTTTGTCAGAGGCCCAAGGGTATCCCACTGGAAAAATGCACGCATGATCTCAGCGAAGCCAAGTGTGGCGATCGCAAGATAGTCACTCTTCAGGCGCAGCACCGGGAGTCCGATCAGCCATGCCAGAGCCGCGCTTACAAGTCCCGCGCAAATCAGCCCTGCCCAGAACGGAATCGAAAACTGCACGATGCCGCCGTCAAAATACTGGTACACGCTTGCGCGGTCCGCCACCGGAATTGTCAGGATCGCGTAGGTATATCCTCCGATCAGCATGAAGCCCGCCTGGCCCAGGGAAAAAAGCCCCGTGAAGCCGTTGAGCAGGTTCATGGATACCGCGACAAGAGAATAGATGCAGCCCTTTTTCAGGACCGTCATAACAATACCCGTCTGCGGAAGCGTCCGGTCAAGCACTGCCACAAGGACAATCGCCGCCGCGAGGAGGATGAGGGAAAAGATCAGGTCTTTCTTCTTCGTCATGTCAATCCTCCTTCCTCAGACTTTATCCGTGGCTGCTTCGCCGAACAACCCGGTCGGCTTGAACAGCAGCACCACGATCAGAAGCACAAAGGTAAATGCGTCCGAGAAGGTCGTCCACCCGGCGCCCTTAATCAGGTTCTCCACGATTCCGATCAGCATCGCGCCGATGACCGCCCCGGGGATCGACCCAATTCCGCCGAACACGGCGGCGACAAATGCCTTCAGCCCCGGCATGCCCCCTGAAGTCGGGATTACAGACGGATAATTCGTAAAGTAAAGGATCGACCCGACAGCCGCAAGGAAGGAACCAATGATGAATGTCATGGAGATGACTCTGTTGACATTGATTCCCATGAGGCGGCTTGTCTCAAAGTCCGTGGACACCGAGCGCATCGCCATGCCGATCTTGGTATGGTTGATCAGCTGGATCAGCAGCACAACCAGGACAATCATCAGAATCGGCGTCAGGATCGTAACCACCTTCGTCGTTGCCGAACCGATGGTGACAGTATTCGAGATAAATGGGATCGTCGGGTAGACCTGTGCCAGGCCGCCTGTAATATAAAGGGCAAGGTTCTGCAGCAGGTAGGACACGCCGATCGCGGAAATCATGACGGACATCCTGGGGGAATTGCGCAAAGGCTTATAAGCCACGCGCTCGATCATCATGCCAAGGATCACCGTCACAAGGATCGTCAGCGGGATGGAAAGATACAACGGCATCACCGTGCTCGCATATATCGTAACAAGCCCTGCTACCATAAAGATATCGCCATGGGCGAAATTGATCAGGCGCAGGATGCCATATACCATCGTATATCCGATGGCAATCAGGGCATACTGCCCGCCGACCGAAACACCGGCCAGAAAATACGGTAAATTCTTCGATAAGAAATCCATGAGAAGACCTTTGAAATCCGGATATTTACCGGGTATTGTTCGGATATTTGTCAGATACTTGTTATGCAGCGATCCGGCTCCGGACTGCTCCGGATACCGGACCGCCATGATTCAAATTATGAAGCGAATGATCCTTTTGCGTTTTGAGATGCTCAGCAAAGACTTCACAGGGCTCTGAACATCACAATCATGCAAGTATCTCATCCGGTTCCTTACTCACTGACCCCCTGAGTCGCAACGAATTCCCACTCGCCGCTCTCATTGTTTGCCTTCTTGACAACCGCTTCACTGCGGACCGCGTCGCCATTCTCACCAAACTCGATATGGCCGGTCACGCCGTCATAGGTAGTCGCCGGAATCGCCGCGAGGACATCTGCCGGAGCGGTGGAGCCTGCATTCTTCAGGCACTCAAGCGCTACGAAGTACGCATCATATCCCATTGCGGAAACTGCCGCGATGGTGTCGTCGCCGCCATTGTTTGCCTTGGCTGTGGAATCGCCATTGATGTACTCCTTGATTCCGGTATCGAATTCCTCATCCGCGCCTTCCTGATAGAAAGTGGTGACGAAGATCTCAATGTCCTTGCCCTCAGCCGCGCTCAGGATGACGTTGGAATCCCAGGTATCGCCTGCAAGAAGCGGAACCGTAACGCCCTGGGTGGAAGCAGCCTCGATGATCAGCTGCGCTGCCTCTGTTGAAGTCGGAGCCATGATTACTTCAGCGCCTTCATTCTTCGCCGTCGTGATATAGGAAGTGAAGTCTGCGGTTTCCGGCGGGAATGTCTCCTCGATGACCTCTCCCCCCAGATCCTTGAATGCCGCGCTGAAATAGTGGCCAAGGCCTGCGGAATAATCATCGCCCAGCTTCGTCAGGACATATGCTTTCTTCGCGCCAAGCGCTTCATTCGCATAGTTTGCAAGAACCGTTCCCTGGAAGGGATCCAGGAAGCAGATGCGGAAGTAATTGTCATTTCCCTCGGTAACCTGCGGGTTCGTGCAGGTTACGCCGATCGCGCCGACCCCCGCGCTCTTGAAGATATCGCCGGCCGCGATGGAAACCGCGGAACCATAGGAGCCCAGCACAACGCTTGCGCCCTCAGCCGCAGCCGTCGCCGCAGAGGTCGCCTTATCGGTCGAAGACTCATTATCCACGATATTCAGTACGACGTCATATTCCTTGCCATCGATCTCAACCTTCGGCTGTACGGTGTTCGCGTACTGCATGCCGAGCACTTCCTGCTTTCCGCCTGCGCCGTTATCGCCGGACGCCGGCTCAAAAACACCAATTGTGACGCTGTCCGCCATTGCCATTCCGGACAGAGCCATCGACAGGACACATGTCATAGCTGCCAGTTTCTTCA
>CAMORF010000008.1 GCA_946623485.1 uncultured Clostridia bacterium | reverse complement strand
GAAGAAGGCGCGACGGTGACCCGGGCAATTGTCGCGAGCGGCGTGAAGATCGGCAAGGGGGCAGTCGTAGGTTCCGCAGACAGCGAGAACATTATCCTGGTCTCCAAGAATGTGAAGGGGGTGGAATGACATGGCAGCGAAGGCATTTGGAATCGTTACATCGACGCCGCGCCGCGTGAACGTACATGGCTTGCAGGAATACAGGCCGGCAGGCGCATTTACCTTTATCGGCAAGTTCCGGGTCATTGATTTCCCGATTTCGAATTTTTCCAACAGCGGAATTAAGAATATCGAGGTCTACCTGAATAAGCACCCGAAGGCATTGACTGACCACCTGGGAACCGGGCGCAGCTACAACCTGAACTCCAAGAGAGACCGTCTGCAGCTGTTTTATTGCAACCATCACATGGAGAATGATGTTTACAATACGGATGTTTCCGATTACCTTGACAACCTGCACCATCTTGAGGTACTTCCCCAGGAGTATGTTGTCATCGCTCCGTGCTACATGGTTTATAAGCAGGATTTCGCGGCGCTCCTGGATGAACATACCGCGTCCGGCGCTGACATCACCATGCTTTACCATAAGGTAAACAATGCGAAGGATCATTATCTGAACTGCCGTGTCATGGGCGTGGATCAGGAGCAGGTTGTCACATCCCTGGAGATCAACCGTGGAAACCGCCAGAACCAGTGCGTGTTCATGGACACCTACATCATGAAGAAGTCCTTGTTCATCGACCTTGTCCAGAGGGCGGCGAAGTATTCCTCCACCTATTCCCTCGCGCAGTTCCTTTCCGTGCTGATCAGCCGGGAAGAGCTGGAGATCCGCGGCGTGCAGCATAAGGGATTCTTTGCTTCCATCGATGACCTTCAGTCCTACTATGAATCCAACCTGAGTCTGCTGGATCCGAAGAATGCCAGGGATCTGTTCACGGATGGATGGTGGATCTACACCAGGACAACCGACTCCAATCCGTCCCGTATCTACGATACTTCGACGGTTAAGGATTCGATGATTGCCAATGGATGCCAGGTGGAGGGTACCGTGGTGCACTCTGTCATTGGCAGGGGCGTCCATATCGGGAAGGGAGCTGTTGTCAGGAACAGCGTAATCCTTGATTATGCGCAGATCGGCGATGGCGTCACGATTGATTCCCAGATCGTTGACAAGTACGCGAAGGTGATACGCACGAAGGAGCTGATTTCCACTCCGGAACATCCCAGTTATGTTCACAGGGCGGATACCCTGTAAGAAGATTCCCCCACTGGAAAGGATTCAATTATAGTAATTATTCAGCGACACCTGCGGACTGTCATAGTTTTTGCCGGTCAGCTTGCCTGCCGGATGGATTCCGGCAGGCTGCAGGGGCGCTGTTATAGAGATCAGGGATACCCCGGGAGAAAGCCTGCATGGCGGTCTATCCGGGGTATCTTCTGTGTGCAGGGAAAGGAGATTGCTATGACAGAGGCTTCCCCCATCACATCCATAAAGGGCATAGGTCCGAAGAGCAGTGAGCATTTTGCAAAAGCAGGGATCAGGACGGTAGGAGACCTGGTGCGGTATTACCCGAGAGGATATGACCGTTTTGAAGAACCGGTCAAGGCAGGTACATTGTCGGTATTTGATGATGGCAGGCTGGTTGCGGTGGAGGGAGCTATTGAGCGGGCATTGAGCGTCCGGTATGTGAAGTCTTTCCGGATTACGGCCGGTAAGATTCTGACAGATGGGGGATACCTGGATGTGACATGGTTCAATATGCCTTTTTTGAGGAATCAGGTTCACCCGGGCACGCGATATATCTTCCGCGGAAGGATCAGGGCAAAGGGCAGCAGGATATTCCTGCAGCAGCCCAGGATCTATGACCTGTATGACTACACGCAGCTGCAAAAAACGATGCAGCCGGTTTACCCGCTGGTAAGGGGCTTGACGGAAAATGCGCTCAGGAAGGCTTTGCGGGAGGCATTTTTCGGGCAGGATCATATTGACCTGTCACAGGATCCGCTTCCTGCGTGGATGCGCAGGAAATATACGCTTCCCGAACGGAAGGAAACGGTGCGCGGAATTCATTTTCCGGAAGGGGAGGAAGCGCTTTCCAGGGCGCGCAGACGTCTCGTTTTCGAAGAATTCTTTTACTTTATCCTGATGCTGAAGCGCCTGAGGGGAGAGCGGGAGAGCAGGGAGGACGGGGCTGTCATCTCTTCCTGCCCGCAGACCCTCAAGGTTTTGGATGCGCTGGATTTTGACCTGACCGGTGCGCAGAAGCGTGTCTGGGATGAGATCTCTCATGGCCTTGCTTCAAAAAAAGTCATGGCACGCCTCGTCCAGGGGGATGTGGGATCCGGAAAGACTATCGTTGCCTTTCTTGCATTAATCCAGTGCGCCGCGTCCGGAATGCAGGGGGCGCTGATGGTTCCGACAGAAGTGCTTGCAAGACAGCATTACGAATCATTTTTAAAGCTTCTGGGGCAGGCCGGTCTGCTGATCGGAACCGTGCTCCTTACCGGATCCATGAAGGCGGCTGAGCGAAGAGAGGCTTATGCCAGGATCCTCTCAGGAGAGGCCAGTGTCGTGATCGGGACGCATGCGCTGATCCAGGAAAAGGTCCAATACAAGAATCTGGCGTTGGTCATCACGGATGAACAGCACAGGTTTGGCGTTCATCAGAGAGAAACCCTGGAGGAAAAAGGAATCCATCCGCATACCATTGTGATGAGCGCGACTCCAATCCCGCGCACACTGGCGGTCATATTATATGGAGATCTGGATATCTCCGTGATTGATGAGATGCCTGCAAACCGCCTTCCGATCAAAAATGCGGTGGTTGACCAGTCCTGGCGCCCGAAAGCATATCAATTTGTGGCGAAACAGGTTCAGGAAGGACACCAGGCGTACGTGATCTGTCCGATGGTAGAGGAGTCGGAGGAGGTCGAGGCGGAAAATGTCATGGATTATACAGAATCTTTCCGGGACGCGCTCAGGCAGTATCTTCCGAATGTCCGTGTGGAATATCTTCACGGAAAGATGAAGGGGAGCGAGAAGCAGTCTGTGATGGAACGGTTCGCATCGCATGCGATCGATGTTTTGGTTTCTACGACCGTGGTTGAAGTTGGCGTAAATGTGCCCAACGCCACTGTGATGATGGTGGAAAATGCGGAACGGTTCGGCCTTGCCCAGCTGCATCAGCTGCGTGGAAGGGTCGGGCGGGGAAAAGACCAGTCCTACTGCATCTTTATCAGCTCCATGCAAAGTGATGAGATAAAACAAAGACTGAACATCCTTGCTTCTTCCAACGATGGTTTTGAGATCGCCAGAAAAGACCTTGCGCTTCGGGGACCGGGGGAGTTGTTCGGGCTTCGGCAAAGCGGCGAGATCGGATTCGCCATGGCGGATCCCTATGCGGACGCCGCCGTGTTGAAGGACGCGGAAGAAGCTGTGCAGACAATTCTGAGGGACGATCCTTCCCTGGAAATGCCGGAGTATGAAGGAATCGCGCAGGAGCTGGCGCAGGCCGGAAAGCGGGAACAAAACCATTCCACGATTTGAACTGCAGATGGCAGCAACCCACTGCAGCCTCCACAGCCTGCACTGCATGTATAACTGTGTTTTTGCCTGTGAAGGCTTGAAAATAGCGCATGAATAGGGTATCATCCACAACGGGAATGCGATATTCTCCGGGACGGTTGCATGATGGTGCTTCATGCTCCTGGCACGTGGTGGGTTTGTATATTATGTATGCATCAGGAGGAGGTTTTTATGAAGGAAGTAAGGAAAACTTCAGCGGTGAAGAAGGAAGAGATTCAGGCTGAGGTGAAAGAGAAGGCATCCAAGGCTGTAAAAGAGGCAAAGGAAAAGGCAGCCAAGGTTGAAAAGGAAGTGAAAGAAGTAAAGGAAAAGGCGGCCAAGGCTGAGAAGGAAATAAAGGAAAAGGCGGCCAAGGCTGAGAAGGAAGTAAACGAAAAGGCAGCCAAGGTTGAAAAAGAAGTGAAGGAAAAGGCAGCTAAGGCTGAGAAGGAAGTAAAAGAGAAGGTTTCCGAGACCAAAGCGGAAGTGAAAAAGGCGGAAACAAAAGCGGAAGCTTCTGCAAAGAGAGTCAGCAAGAAGGCAGAGGAGGCAGGAAAGGCTGCAGAGGAAACCGTGAAGAAGGCCGGAAGCTCCGTGAAGAAAGCTGCAGATTCCGCAGCCGGCACGGTGAAGAAGGCTGCTGCGAATAAGGCTGAAGTGAAGGAAAGCATTTCCCTGCAGTATTTTGGCAAGGATATCAAGGTCAGCGAGATCACGGATCAGGTGAAGAAGGTATGGACTGGTGAACTGAAGAAAAAAGCATCCGAGCTGCAGACCATCAATCTGTATCTGAAGCCGGAAGATAATGCGGCTTATTATGTACTGAACGATACCTTTATGGGAAAGATCGATCTTTGATTTTACGAATGGATCGTTGTTCCTGTGAATTGATTTTTGGTCTTGTGAATTGATCTTCGATTGTGAATTGATCTTCGATTGTGAACTGATCTTCGATTGTGAACTGATCTTCGATTGTGAATTGATCTTCGATTGTGAACTGATCTTTGATTATGCGAATCGATCATAGATCCCGTGAACGGATCGATTCCGGGAATTGAATGGATTGTATGACAAAACCCCCCGGCAGGCTTTCGGCTGCCGGGGGGTTCACGTTTCAGTGCTTCCTGCGGACTGTCATCATTCCGGGCGGCAAGCTTGCCTGCCGGATGGATTCCGGCAAGCCGCAGGGACGGTCAGAGGCGTGCCGTTTCAGGGCACCAGGTGCAATGCAGTGGGAAAGCAATTTGCAGTTGACAAGTATGCAGAGCAGGTGTACTATACTTTCATCTGATACACATCAAATATCAAATCCATATCACAAATTGTGTGACATTCAAGGCATCTCTATATCGCAAATTGTATGACATTCAAGACATCTTCTGTAAAACACCATGAGAAAAAGAAAACTTCGTACGTTTGTTCTTGTTTTTTTCTTTTTGTTTTTCCTGCTGTTAATGGATTATCCGTATCTGTCACGGCTTTATAACACATGGATCTCGGGCGATGTAATTGCCGTCTGTCAAGAGATCGAGGATTCTTCCGATTGCAGGATGCGGCTGGCGAAGGCGATGGATTATAACCGTTATCTGGCAGGAGAAAGGGCAGGTACGTTCCAAAAGTGGGAGAAGGAAGCACGTGTTCTTTGCCTGGATCAGTCAAGCCTTGCAGGGTGGATCCGGATCCCTGCCCTTGAGCTGATCCTGCCGCTTTTCATCGGCACAGGGGATCAGGCGTTGATGGAAGGGGCGGGAATCCTGGAGGGCACCAGCCTTCCGGTAGGCGGCCCTGGAACCCATACCTGCATCTCAGCGCACAGAGGGCTTCCTGACCGGACACTGTTTACGAATCTTGATATGCTTCGTGACGGTGACCGCATTGAGGTCCATACCCTCGGGAAAACCCTGTGTTACGAGATGACCGGAAATGAAACCGTCCTTCCTTCTGAAACCGGTCCTCTGAAGATCAAAAAAGGGAAGGATCTCCTCACACTGATCACATGTACTCCCTATGGGATCAATACACACCGGCTTTATGTCCATGCAAAACGTGTGCCGGAAGATACGCAGCAATCAGATCCGGGCATCTTTTCAGCATCCTTTCCGGAACGGCTCCTGTCTCTGGTTTTCTGGAAAATGTGGTGGTGGGTTCCCGCAACCATCCTCCTGCTCTTCTTCTTATTTCTTCTTGTCAGAAGGGCTTCCTGAAGAAGTTCCCGTCTGTAACTACGGCGAGGCTTTCCAACGCAGCAGATGAGCGTTTGGACAAGTCAGATGTACAAGTTATTCTGTAACAGATCCTAAACACAAGTTACTTCTTTGTTTCTCTCTGACCGGAAGATGTTCATTGGCAATCCATTTCGATCTGTGAAGAAGTTTCACGCGGAAGATTCATCCATAAAAATCCCCAATAAAAAACTTCATCTGTTGCCTGGCGCATCCATCATTTGCCTGTGCATCCATCATTTTCAGTAAGAAACCGGATCAGGAGCCGGCGAAGAAAACCTGCCGTACTCCCGGATGGATCCGTTTTCTGTTCTATATGTATGCCGGTTTGCTGGCTGTCTTCCTTTCAGCCAGCCTGCCGGATCGTCACCGGCCGAAAGGCTCACATCTATTTCCTATCTATTTCACATTTTTTACAGGAGGTGTTCTATGCGAAAAAACAGATTCTGTACCTTTACACTCATTTCTGCACTCATGATCGCAGCGCTGCCGGCATCGCTGGCGGCAGCGGGATCAAACACGGACGCAGCGCAGGATTCCCTTCCGGTTCACAAGGAGATGACCCTTACGATTACCCCGCAGTCAGGAGAATCTTATAACCCGGAAGGATCCGCGTATACGGCATACCGTGTCATGTCATTTACCCAGAATGACGGCAGCTGGAACTGGGATATCGTCAATGGATTTGTATATCCAGGCCAGGGCAGCTTCAATCCCGATGCGTTCGGCGCGTATCCTGCGGCAAAACTCCAGACGCTTGCGGATCAGCTTGCGCTGCAGGTAGATGATGATTCGATGACGGATAAGCTGGAGGAGAAGCCGCTGTCAGGGGGATCGTGCAGCTGGACGACACAAAACGCCGGGATCTACCTGGTTTTAGAGACGGCCACGAAGCCGGGCAATTTTCCGGCAGCCCCTTTCCTGGTTTCCCTTCCTTGCACGGACTCCACTGCGCTTGACAGATGGATCTACGATGTCACGGCGTCGCCCAAGGGATCGCCCGTCGGGCTGCAGAAGGTCATTCATGAGGCGAAGGGCGCCTATTCCAATACCCTCAGTTACGATGGGAAGAAGGATACGGTAGCGAACGGAGATACGGTCCAGTACACGATCACCACAAAGATCCCGGCGTATACGGAAGTCTATTTCCAGGATGGAAAGAATCCGACGTTTCGACTGATTGATACGATGGCGAAGGGCCTGACCCTCCAGCCTTCAACGATCAGGCTTTCCGCCGGAACAGATACATTGACCCTGGGAACAGATTATACCCAGGACATTGCTACAGACGATAACGGGTGTACGGTTCTGACGGTGAACCTTTCCGGGAGCTATCTGCAGAATCAGGAGCATCATAATACAGATCTGGTGCTTGCTTTGAACGCTACGGTAAATGAGAAGGTGAGCCTGGCTGCTGATGGGAATGAGAATAAGGTACAGCTGCAGTACAGCTATGATCCGTTGAAACCGGATGAGACGAAGGAGATAAATGATAACACAAAGGTTTACAGTTTTGGAATTGAAGTCGAGAAATTTGACCGGGACGCGGGGAGTGTACAGAAGCTTGCAGGGGCTCAATTTGCTCTTTACAAAGAAGCGCCGGTGGGCAGCAGTGCAGCACAGATGCTTGCCCAGGAGCCATTCCGGCAGGCACAGGTAACGGATGAAAACGGGCTTCTTGATTTTACGGGACTGGATGCCGGAACCTATTATCTGAAAGAAGTCAAGGCACCGAGCGGATACAGCCTGATGATGAATCCCATTAAAATTGAGATTATCCCGGATTCCGCCGCAGAAGAGGGCCAGCCACAGGTAATCAACAGCGGGAGCTTTACAGCCAGGGTCAATGGCACGCAGATCAGCACGGAAGGGGGAGAAGGAACCAGCCGTATCCTGCAGGCAGCAGACCGGGAAGGAACGGTGATCGTGGCGGCAGCGAACCATAAGGGGATCACCCTCCCGCTCACCGGCGGCAGCGGAATCATCGTGATCCTTATCACGGCGGCAGCAGGAATGGCGTTGATGGTGCTCCTGTTTGTGCGGGAATCCGGGCAGGGCAGAAAGAACAGCAGAGAACAGGTCTGACTGAGGAAGGGCAATGCGATATGGATAGAACGGAAGGGATCGGGAACTGTTCGATCACCGTTCATCTGAAGCAGACAAAGCAGGCTTCGGGCAGGGGCGTCCTGTTCGAGGCCTGCCGGGTCGGCTCGGTGAATGAGTCGGACGGCAGCATCACATTGAATTGGAATATGGGGCAGCTGCCTCGCTTCAGGCCGTCTGTTTTGGCGGAGCAGATGACAAAGCAGCTGTCGGGTCTGTTGTTTCAGGGACAGGAGAAGGACGTCTGCGGGACACAGACAATAGATGGAAAGGCGCTGGAACGGCATGAAGCTGTCACATCGGAAGACGGAACCTGCACATTTGCAGGGCTGAAGGAAGGAGCGTGGCTGATTCATGCGTCAGCCAGCAATCCTTACGGACGGATCGATGATACGCTGCTGGCATTGCCATCATACGTGCAGCACAAGCATGACTGGGTGGGGCCTGTCAGGAACGTGGATGTGTGGCCGAAGGGAGAGATTCTTACGGTTAATCTGTCAGATGAGCCGGGGCCTGTTCAGGTGGCATGGAGCGAAACGGAAACCGCTACGATGAGAAAGACGGAAGAAGTCACTTCAGAGAACACAGAGGTTCCTTCGGAGAAAACAGATGTTACTTCAGAGAAAACAAAGATGCCGAAAAAGAAAAGAGAAGAGAAAAAAACAGGCAAGGAAACGGACATGCCTGAAAAAGAGGCTACGCCCAAGGATCGGACAATGCGCCGCAGAACCACGCAGCAGTATACATCCCAGCGCACACAGCCGGTGCGGACGCTGGATGATACGCCTTTTTCCGGACTGATCTGCGCATTTCTTGTCAGCATGCTGGTGATTGGCCTGATTGCGGCGCGGCATGCAAAGTACAGGAAGCGGTTTCGCGGGCATCCTCTGGTTGCTGTGGCTTTCGCGGGGATGCTTCTTGCGCTTGGCACGGGTTCCGTGTCCATGGCCGGGGAGAGTGACATGGATTCCTTACAGACGATAATCGATGGCGAGCGGAAGCTTGTATTCATCAACCATGCTCCGGATGCGCCATGCCTGTCTGTCACCAAGGAAGTCCTGGATGCCGCCGGCGGAAGCAGGGCGCCGGAGGATGATCTTTTTGCGTTCTGCCTGACGCTGAACGGGAAACGGGCAGCCGGCATCCGGTACAGGGTGTTTGACAGCAGTTCGCAGGAATGGGTGGATCCGTCCGGAAGCGGCGGGAAAAACCTTGTGCCGGCGTCCGATTCCCAGGGGGATACGGTTCCCCTCAGGACCGGGCGTGATGGGTCATTTTTCCTTCGGGGAGGGCAGAGTGCTCTTTTTGAGGAGGTCACGGTGGGCGATCTGTGGGAGGTGGCCGAGCAAAGTGATGCCCATTATGAGCGGGTGATCCCTGCGTCCTCTGCAGTACTGAGTGGAACCGTCGGCCGGAATGGAAGCCTTGCCAGGTATGTGAACCGTTATCTTCCGGAGGAGAATCCGGATCCTGCACAGGGTTCGCTGGTGATTACCAAAAGGATCCTGTGGCCGGATGGAATTGCGCTGCCGCTCCGGGGAAGCTTTCCCATCCGGGTAACCGTAGATGGAAGCCCATTGCAGGAGGTTCAGGTTGTGTTGACCGGCCTGGAGGAAGGAGATCCTGTCAGGTACGGAACAACCGACGAGAATGGTGTGTTTGAGATACAGGGAAATGAACGTGCCTGCATAGAGGGGATTGCGTCCGGATCCGATGCCCGTGTGGAGGAGGTTGGCCCTCAGGATGGCTTCTTCCGGCCATCCGGGAGCGTTACATGGAAAGGTGCTGTTTCTTCCAGAACCCGGATCACATTGACAAACCGCCTGGCAGATTTTGTTGTGAAGAAATCCCTTCGTTCCGGTGACCGGAGCCATGGTTTTACATTCTGTCTTCTGGGAGAGGATGGTAAGCCGGCAAAGCAGGTACCCTATTACCTGGCAGAGGAAGGCGGAACGCTGGTGTCGGAAGAAGCGCAATTGACAGATGGGCAGGGCCATTTTTCCCTGCATGCCGGTCAGCAGGCGGTTTTTCTTGGAATGGAGGAAGGGAGCCGGTTCAGTGTCAGGGAAGAAAAAACACTTGGATACCGGCAGGTTGTTCCGGAGGGAGACGGATATTCGCGTCTTGTGGTTCAGGATGGAATCCGGGAGCTTCTTTTTGAAAATGAAAAAACTTCTTCCGGTCTGTTTGCGCCTTCTGCCGGCGGAAGCGGAATCGGGCTCCTGATCGCTTTTGCCGCGGCAGGAATGATCACGACGTTGCTGGTACACGTCACACTCATGCAAAAGAGGGGGAAAAGATGAGAGAGATAAGGATCAAACAAAAGACACTGATATTGGGAATCGCGATCCTGTTGGTGCTGATCTATCTGACGGCTCTGGCCGGCATAGTCTTCGCAGATGATTGCCTTCCGTCAGAACCTCTTGCGGGAGGCGGGACATTGGCGCAGGAGTCTGCGGATGAAGCGGGCAAGGGGGATCCGGAGCCTGCGCTTTTGGAAAGCAGTCCGGATGTGGCTGCGAAGGAGGGAAAAGATGCTCCTGCGCCTGCAGCCGGGGCAGGTGCGGCAGAAGGATCCAAAGAGATCCCAGACACCTTGGAGGAGAGCTCTTCCGGAACTTCTCAGGACTTTGGGAATGCCCAGGCTTCCGGAAATTCCCAGACTTCGGATGCAGGACAATCTCAGGAGACACAGGCAATGCCAATGGGGGATCAGACGCAGCCTGGCGGGAGCATTCCTGCTTCGGATTCTGCAGCCGACGGTTTGCCAAAAACGGATCCGGCAACGGAAGACCGGGCCAAAGAGGAAGCAAACCAGACGCAGCCAGGGGCAGAGTGTGTGATCCTGGCAGGCCCGGTTGAACTGAATGGGAATCCCCCGGAAGCGGGCGCAGCTGCCGGCGGAGAAACAAGAATCGCCGGAAAAAGGAACGCTGTGGATGGAACGGTCGAAAGGGGTCAGGATGGTGAAGGCGCTCCGGATTCAGGGAAGGGCACAGGAAGTTCAGAGAAGGAAACAGTGGATTCCGGAAATGGAAACACAGTGGATTCCGGAAATGGAATCAGTGATGCCGGAGATGGAATCCGTGATTCCGGGAAGGGAGCCACAGTTTCCGGGACGGAAACAGGAGATTCCGGGGCGGAAACAAAGGATTCAGAGAAGGATACAGACCTCACCATGAAAGAAACAGAGAATCCGGGGGAAACGGATGGGGAGAGTGAGACGTCTGACGGCGGTTATGGGTATGAGCAATCGATGAGCTTTGATGCGCTGGCTGCTTTGCCCAGGGAAGAGGCAGGTGCGGCAACCGTGCTTTCTGCCGGCGGAAAGAGGCTGATGAAAAAAGGGAAGCTTTCCTCAGGAGGGCCGCTGTGGTCCTGTTCGGATTATTATGTCAATGAGGAGGATCTGCATGCTGTTTTAAAGACAGATGATTTTTCCCTCAAATATCAGGTTGAGTTTCATACATCGGTGGATCTGGAACCGGGAGACGTTGAAATCCGTATTCCGGAGCTTCTTTTGTGCAACCGCAGGGGAGAGGGGATTGTGCCGTCCCAGATTGGCGTACCGCGGGGGACAAAGGATGCTCCGGCAAATAGCCTGAACAGCCCATTTAACTGGAACCGGGATGACCAGGGGATGCTTGTCTTTTTTAATTTCAGGAAGATTACGGCAGGAACCAAAACAGCTTTCCAGGTTTTGTACCATCCGGTTCTGATATTTGACCTGATCGATGGGGCTGCCTGGTCGATTACGCCGCAGATTTCGGTCAGGATGCCGGATGGGACGATCCAGGAGAATCCGGTGGATGAACTGACAGGGAGCATTGACTCCTATGCAGCCATCCTGGGCGCTTCGGCAGATGCATATTCCGACGGGTCCATCAGCTGCCTGCCTGCATTATATACGCAGGACCAGGTCAGACGGGTCCTGGGAGACAGCCTTCCGCCTTTTTTGTCCAGTCAGGCAGACCGCCTGGTTTTTATCGCCTGGAAGGTTGACAGCCAGGGCCGGTTTAACCAGCCCTGGTCGCTTCGGATGGACGCTGCCTTGTCCGGGGAGGGGCTGTCTGGAGATGGCGGCCTGTGTGTCGTCGGAAGCGTCACGAGGGCAGCAAAGGACGCGGAGGGATCCGGGCAGGGAAACATTGTGAAGTATCAGGCCGGGGAGGAGAACAGCACATGCATCGTACAGCTTTCCACAGAGGACCTGAGCCAATTTGTAAAGCAAGGGATGTTTCACCTGACAACCATCGTGGTGACGGCTGTCAGGAGGGATGCCCTTCAGAGAAATGGCTCTGTGCTGGGAATGAATGCGGATTTGTCGCTTACTCCTGCAGACGGGATGGATCCGGATAGCGCGGCCGGGGCCTGTGCTTCGTGGACCTTTGTGGATTATCAATGGAAATACAAGGGGGACGATGTCGGGATCCGGGCATGGACCGGGAAGATGGCGCCGGACGGTACGGTTTCCTATCCGGGGAAAGAAGAAACGATGAGCGGCTGGATCAATGAATACAGGCTGTCCCGGGAGACAGGCAGCGGCGCGGGAGAGATCCCGCTGCGGATCCGATCCGAATGCAGAGGATATTCATTTACCCATGAGCTGCAGGGTCCTGCGGCAGGAAGCTACCGGGAGGGATCCGGATATGAGGTCACTACGGTGGATGATGTGGTCTATCTTGCCAGCCAGTCTCAGGGGAACGGCGCTTTGCAGCTGCTCGGTCCGCAGGATTACTGCTATAGCGGTGTGCGTGTGACCATCCGGGACAGGGGGATGGATCTGTTTGAGGACCAGGTCTGCGCACCGATGACAGAAGCGGAGTGCCCGGGGGCGGACAGATCGACACACATCTATGCGATGTATGAGGGGTCCGCTGACTGGGAACTGGCAGCAGAATGTCCATGGAACAGTTCCGGGAAGATCGTTTATACCTTTTCGGAGGAACAGATCCGGAAAAAGATCTGGCGGGTAAAGGCGGTGCATTGCTGTGTGGATTATGATTCTTCCTGTACCATTGATTGCAGCCTGTGTATCCGTCCGGAAAGCCCGGCGGCCGGAGCCCTGTTGGAGAATGGGGAAAGCGGCAGCCTGACGGCTTGGAACCTGGAGCATCTGGGAAGTGTGCTGGCACGAAGCACAGGCACCTCTTCAGACGGATGGTTCCATGATACACGGGAAACTGTCTATGACAATTATTCAGAGCCCGGGCTTGGGGAGCTTACCCGGTCTTTGTACGGGGTTCCTTCCATGCGCGCGAATTCCTTTGCCAGGCTGACAGAATTGGCAAAGCATGCAAGGGCGCTCAAAACGGCGGCGCGTGACAATGATCCTGAGAATGGCCGAGTCTGCCTCACTTATACCATTGGCGCGGTGGAGGGATACCAGGTTTACAGCCGGCAGGCAGCAAGGAGAATTGCCCGGGAGGCAGCTTCTCTGCCCGTTCCGGACCGCGCGCAATACGTGGTATATGACCTGCTTCCGGAAGGCGTGATCTTTGACCCTTCTGCCGGGATCAAGGCCGGGCTGGTCATGGGAGATACGGACCGGCAGCTCGTGACCCCTTCTTTGTGGAAAAGCAAGGATGTCAGCGTGCGGATCGATCCTTCCGGCGGCATCCGGAAAAACTGGAGGAATACAGGCAGGACATTGGTGGTGCTTCAGGTTTCCATTGCCCTGGGAAGCGAACAGATTCCGCGCATGGATCAGGGGATGTGGATGAATGGAATCGGGGTACAGTTTGGCTGTACCTGTCCATACAGAGACCTGGAAAGCATGAATAGCATGCCGAATATTGCTGCCGTAATGCCGGGAGAGGGGCTGGGGGATCCGGCCTGCCAGATCCTGGGAACGGATGATGAGGTGGCGTGTGATGACGGAACAGTGGTTCCATATGCCGGGGCAGAGAAAGACGCGCTGGAAGCCTTCGGACCGGACATTGATGAGGATGGTGTCACAAATCTCCGGACGGTGCTGTATGCCCTCGCGCTGTCCCCGGGAGATACTGCGGTCAGCCTGACAGATGGGATCGATCTTACCGTGAAGGCTGACAGGGAGGACTTTACGGATGGCGGGAAAAGCGCGGTGATCGGGCCGGAAGACTGTTATACCTACCGGATCGATGTCGCCAATCCGTCCGCGCGGCCGATCTCGGATCTTGTCGTCTGCAGCCATCTGGAGCGGGGAAAAGAAGAAAGAGAACGGGCGGAACCAGGCCGCAGTTTTGATGCCGCGTCCTGGCAGGGGTTTCTGGAGGAGATAGACACGGAAGCACTTGAGCGCCGTAAAATCGCGCCGGTCATCTGGGTGAGTGAGGATGAAGACGCTCCATTTCCCGGACAGGGGGAGCAGACGGACAGTGTCCTGACAACCAATCACGGATGGATCCGTATAGAAGACTGGAACAAGGATCTTGGGTTCGTGCACTCTGTGGCGGTAGATCTTCGGAAAATGACGGACGGAAATGATTTTATCCTGGATGCAGGGGACAGCATACATCTGTTTCTTCATATGAAAGGCCCGGGGATCGGGGAAGGAGAAGGGCAGACCACGGCACAGCATGCTTACCAATGCGCGTCCTTCTACAGCATCAGCGAGGAGGAACCGGATGGGGACCTGGTACAATGTAACGCCGTGGAGGTGACGTTAAAAGAGAAATCGACCTTGATCGTGGAAAAAGTTCTCACAAACCCGTCAGAGGACGGAGACGTCAGGCAGCCATTTTTGTTCTGCCTGACCAGAAATGGTACACCGGCAGCGCTCTGCCGCTACCGCCTCGAGGAGAAGCAGGGGGATGCGTCCCTGCAGCAGCAGGTCTGGCAGGCGGATGACATGCTGCACACGACCAATCAGGATGGATTATTCTTCCTGTGTTCCGGACAGCGGGCCGTCTTTGAGAATGAACCCGGAAGGGAGGAGCTTGAAGTGGAAGAGATCCTTTCGGCCGATTATGAGGTTTCCAGGCAGCAGGAGGATACGCCGGCCGGAAGCGTGTGCCGGTTTGAAAATACCTGGTATCCGCCGCTGTATCTGACAAAGAAGGTTCTTGGCATCCCGGAGGGAACCAGTCTTCCGGATGATGTTTTCCGTGTGCGGGTGACCATGGAGGGAAACAGCATGGCAGGAAAGCCTTACTGGACGGTTGATCCGGATCAAGGAATGGTGGAGAATCAGATTGTGGAGGCACATATCGTAGATGAGGACAGCTGCGTGCTGCTCCATGCGGGAGAAGTGATTGCGATGCATCCCCAGGGCGGGGAATGCAGGTTTGAGGTACAGGAGGAAGAATCCTGTATCAACGCGCAAAGCAACTATGCCGGCGTGACAACATTTGCAGGCGGCACGCTGGGAGAAGAGGGCGCATCGGTCACGATTGAAAATGCATGGAGATGGAAGGAGCTGGTTCTGCATAAGGAGGTGCTTCACAGGGATGCCATGCTGTGCCTGGAACCCTTTACATTCCGGCTGTGGAAAGTCCGTGAGGGGGAGGACGCGGCATCCTTTGACATGGATCATCCGGAAGCGATTGCCGATCCTGCCGCAGGCGTGGAAGGGAGCATGGAGGATACCACGTTTGTAACGGATGAGAATGGATCCTTCACGCTTGCGTGCGCCGGGAAGGATGTGATCCTGAAGCATCTGGAAGCGCTCAGGACTTATGTCATCCAGGAAACGGATCTTCCGGAGGATTATGAAGCGGTGAACCAGGGGATTGCGGCAGTTTCCATGCCGCTTCTGGGAAGCCGCAGATATGTAACCATCCGGAACAGCTGGAAAAGAAGGAGCCTGCGGGTCTCAAAGACCGTCCTGTCGGGAACCCATAAGAACCGCACAACCGTCTGTTCCCCCGGCTATCCCGGGCTTTTCCAGGCCGGATCCGGGAACGTGTCTCTGTTTTCCTGCGCGCCGGAAGGAATGTCCGGATTCACGGTTGCATTTCCTGCACGGATCAGGCTCAACGGGGAGGAAGCGATCAGTGTCATTGTGGATCACCATGTGGTCGATGCTTTTCAGGGCGTGATCGAGGCGGGCACGGTAAAAACATATCCGGGGTACACGAATGTCTCCCTCGAGTTTGGGAATATGACCGGGCAGCAGAAAGAAGGCTTTTTCTTTTTCTTCAGTCCGATGTTCGGAGAAGAGGATGATCAGGGGGAGGAATCGGAGAAAACATTTTCCTTCCTGCTGGAGATCGCTGACGCAGAAGGAAATCTTGCACCGGCAGTGGAAGCCGGATTCCAGGTTTCAGACGGGGAAGAAGGCAAAACCGATGAGACCGGGCATTTCAGCCTTGCTGCAGGAAAGAGCGCAATCTTCCGGGACATCGCAAAGGACGGATGCGCATGGCGGGTGACGGAAGAACCGGATCCATCGTGCCCCCAGGCTTATCCGGCTGACGGCCAGCCGCAGAGCGGGATCCTGGGAGAAGACGGGACTGACCTGAGCCAGGCATTGTTCATAAACGGACAGACCTGCCAGGGCATGTTCCGGAAACAGTTCACCGCGAAGCCTGAGGATGCAGCGGCAGCCGGGTATGTGCAGCAGGAAAGGGCAAAAGGAACTGCCAGCGCCCTTAGGTCTTCGTTTCTGATTGAGATCCAGGGTGCGCACGGTTCATTTGCCCCGCTGGAGGGTATGGTGGAGATTGCGGATGCGTCAGAAGGATCTTTGCTCCGGTGCGAGGTTCCGGACGGGATTGTCTGCGTGGGAGAAAACCAGACTGTCGTACTGTCCGGCATTGCTCCTGGCCGGCAGTGGAGAGTAACCGAACTGGAAAGCGGCCTTGTTTCAAAGGACTCTGTGATCTACGGTACAGTCTGCTGCGTGCCCGGGTCCGGCCGGCAGATGTCCGGAACTGCTGCCGGCCAGGTCTTTGATCTTTGCTTTACCAATGAGGTTCATTCTGTTTCTGCCCATGAGGATTCCATGATCCGGAAAGCATTTCTTTCCGGAGAGAAAGGCTGGGAAAAGGTTCCGGATGGCGCGGTGCTGGCATTGTGCCTGGAACGGTATGCACAAGGAGCATGGCATGCGGCAGCAGGAGTTGACTGGATCCAGTGCCAGGGGACTCTTCCGGAAGGAGCCGCTTTCCATCAGACAGGGGAAGACGGGATGATCCGGGTGCGGAAAGAAACCCGGGAAGGGACTTCTGATTCCCCCGGACAGTACATTCTTCCCATTGCGATCGGTACCGGAAAGGTCAGGACAACGCTGTACTATACAGAGCACGAAGCGCAGGAGGGAGACCTTCGGATCCGGGAGGTCCTGGATCTGTCAGACCCATCCTATGGAATGCTTGTCAGATGTGAAGGGAATACGTTTGTCAATGAAAATGACCTGCAGACGGTTGTCGTGGAGAAACAGACGGATATTGAGACGGATGAGCTGTTCCGGTTCCGGATCACGCAGACCATTGACCAGGCGGCAATGCCTGGCAGCTATCTTCGCTATCAGATCCGTGATGCTGTGTCAGGAACAGAAACAGGCCAAGGATCGTCCGACGCACAGGGAATATTTACACTGAAAAGCGGATCTCAGGCGGTATTCCGGCTCCCGCAGGGCACGAAATGGACGGTCACGGAATTAAATAATGGAAACTGGAGGCTGGAATCGTGCAGGATGGAAAATGCGCTCACGGATCCGGTTCAGGTTCAGAACGGAATGTCCTTTGCCGTAGCATGCGTGAGGCACAATGTCACACTGACTTCCGAGCTGCTGCGGGAAAGCCTGTCGGATCCTCTGACAGGCAGGACGCTTGATTTCACGAATCCTCAACTGCGGATCCCCCATTATGTCAGGCGAGGGGATGAAATCCTTGAGATTACTGGAATCGGCGCGCAGGCATTTTCAAAGACCTCCATCCAGTCAGTGGAGCTGGAAGACGGAATCCGCACGATTGGGACACAGGCGTTTTTCAGGTGCGGATACCTGACACAGGTCCGGCTCCCGGAAACACTGGAAGAATTCGGAGACAGATGCTTTGGCATGACGGCGATCTCTTCGCTGGACATTCCGGCATCTGTAAGGAAAACCGGTCAGGGCATTGTAGCCGTATGCAAGAGCCTGCGCCAGATTACGGTTCATCAAAATGAGGCGCAAAGCCCGTTTTCCGGATATCACTGGGATACCAGGACACAGACAAGTGTTACTTTTACAGGATAATCTGTAATTTACCGCAAAAATTAGTGTTATCCGGCACTTTTTCGATTGAATTATGAAAAACATAATGTTACAATACCTCCATCGTAACTAAGGAGCTGTTCAGAAATATCTTATGATTATTGCGCTGCAAGCAAGATCATAAGTTATTTCTGAACAGATCCTAAGGATCTGTCGCGGTGGTCATGAGATTTCATTCCATCTGTGACAGATGCCTGTGTTTCAGGAGGAGGTAGAAGGATATGAAAAAGTTAGTTACAGCAGCTTTGACCGGCGCGCTTGCGGCAAGCTTCGTGATGAGCGCATCTGCAGCAGAGACAATCAAAATCGGCGGAATCGGACCGATCACCGGCGCGGCCGCGATCTATGGATCTAACGTCAAGAACGGCATGGAGATTGCTGTTGAAGATGTGAACGCGTCCAATCCTGACCTGCAGTTTGAGCTTCAGTTCGAGGATGATGAGCATGATCCGGAGAAGAGCGTGAATGCTTATAATACGTTGAAGGACTGGGGCATGCAGCTTCTGGGCGGAACCGTGACCACCAGCCCGTGCCTTGCGGTCGGCGCAGAGGCAGTCAATGACAACATACTTTTGCTGACACCGTCCGCGTCCTCCCAGGATGTCATTGACCTGGGTGAGAATGTATTCCAGGTTTGCTTTACGGATCCGAACCAGGGTTCCGCTTCCGCGGATTACATTGCTGACCAGAAGCTGGGAGAGAAGATTGGCGTAATCTACAATTCCGCGGATGCTTATTCCTCCGGGATTTATTCCACTTTCATGGCGGAAGCGGAAGCAGTAGGACTGGAGGTTGTGGCTGAAGAAGCTTTCACGGATGATAACTCCACCGACCTGACCACGCAGGTACAGTCCTGCCAGAATGCCGGCGCTGATCTGATTTTCCTGCCGATCTACTATACTCCGGCAAGCCAGGTCCTGATTGCTGCGGACAAGATGGGATATGACGTAAACTTCTTTGGATGCGATGGGCTTGACGGCCTGCTTACGGTAGAAGGATTCGATACCTCCCTGGCGGAAGGCGTTATGCTCCTGACTCCGTTCGTTGCAGACGCGGCGGATGAGAAGACGCAGGACTTTGTTGCCAAGTATGCGGAAAAGACCGGCGGAGATGTTCCGAACCAGTTTGCCGCGGATGGATATGATGTTGTCCAGGTTCTGTATGCTGCCTGCGAGCAGGCCGGCGTTACTTCTGACATGGATGCTTCCGAGGTCTGCGAGGCGGTCAAGGCAGTGCTGACAGGCGGAGAGTTCACTTACGACGGACTGACCGGCGAGGGCATGACATGGGATGCGAGCGGTGCTGTCTCCAAGGCTCCGCGCGGCATGGTCATCGAAAACGGCGAGTATGTCAGCCTGGATGCTGAGTGATTCTGATCTTGCGAGTGACTTTAATGCCGGGAGATCTGAAAGAAGCTGCTTTATGAGGCGGCAGTTACACAGTGA